>JAYZXK010000133.1:0-5466 GCA_036141415.1 Pseudomonadota bacterium | reverse complement strand
CAGTACCGACACCTCACCACTGAGCGGACAATCCGTGATTGTAGAAGGTGTTGTAACGGCTGTATTCCCTGATTTAGGCGGTTTCTTCATGCAGGAAGAAGACGCTGATCACGATGCCGATCCACAAACGTCCGAAGGTCTGTTTGTCGAACTGGCAGACTTATCTGGCCTGCAGGCCTCAGACGTTATCCGAGTTCAGGGTAATGTGACAGAACAATATGGTCGTACTATTTTGTCGGCTGTCACCGAGTCAGCAATCTGTGGCACAGGATCGGTTACAGCGTCTGTTATCAGTCTGCCAAAAGCAAGTGCCGACAGTTTTGAAGCCGTAGAGAATATGCTGGTTGTGAACGACACTGCCTGGGATATCTCAGATACCTACAGCTTTATTCGTTATGGTGAAATTCTGGTCTCTAATGGCCGTCTTTATAACCCGACCCAACTG
Source organism: Pseudomonadota bacterium (assembly GCA_036141415.1). Lineage (GTDB taxonomy): Bacteria > Pseudomonadota > Gammaproteobacteria > Enterobacterales > Alteromonadaceae > Alteromonas. The sequence goes on along the minus strand of JAYZXK010000133.1, from coordinate 5,021 downwards.
TTTGATGCAGGCAGTCAGGAAGCCATTGATTACGCTGAGTTTAACACCCTCAACCAGTTAATTATCGACGATAACCGTGACGGCTCTGATAATTCTGCCCCCTTGCTGTCAATTGGGGATGTCGGCCCTTATAACCCGCTTCGCGCTGGCGACAGTGTGACTCGCGTAGAAGGGATTATGGATTATGGCTTTAGTGCTTATCGCATTCGCCCGGTGACTGACGTTACCGTAGTAAATACCAATGTGCGTAACGATGAGCCGGTCATTGCCGATGGAAACCTGCGGGTCGCCAGCTTTAACGTCTTAAATCTGTTTAACGGTAATGGTGACGGCTCTGGCTTCCCAACCAGCCGTGGCGCCGACAGCTTCTCTGAATACGAGCGTCAACTGGCCAAGATCGTTAATGCGATTGTCGCTATTGATGCTGACGTACTGGGCTTAATGGAAATTGAGAACGATGGCTATGCCAGCACCAGCGCCATTGCACAACTGGTTGCTGCGATTAACGTACAAATGGGCGCTGGTACCTATGAGTACATCAGTGTAGGCAGCGGAATTGGCACCGACGAAATTGCAGTAGGCATTATTTACAAACCTGCGGTAGTAACGCCGGAAGGTGCGCCTGAACTGCTGACTTCAGCGAACAGTATCGTCGATACCGACGGACCGCTGTTTGATGATTCACGGAACCGCCCTTCACTGGCGCAGGCGTTTGTTCACAGCGAAACTCGTCAGACCATAGTTGTGGATGTTAACCATCTTAAATCCAAAGGTTCCAGCTGTGGCAGTGGCGATGACGATACCACTACCGGCCAGGGTAATTGTAACCTGACCCGTACCCGTGCCGCTCAGGCGCTGGTTGTCTGGTTAAATGACACCTTCCCGGATATGCCGTTTACCGTGCTGGGTGATTTGAACAGTTATGGCATGGAAGATCCGATTCAGGTCCTGACCGAAGCAGGTTTAACCGATACCGCCCGCACCATTCTGGGCGACACCGCTTACAGCTACACCTTTGATGGTTTAGTGGGCAGTCTGGACTATCAGTTGGTCAATGCAGCCATGGGTGAGTGGTTAGTAGATGCTACCGAGTGGCATATCAATGCCGACGAACTGAGCATTCTTGATTACAACGAAGAGTACAAAACTACCGACTTCCTCAATGAACTGGTGTTCCGCGCCTCAGATCATGATCCGGTAGTGGCGACATACCAGTTGGACATGGCGCCTCTGCCAGGCGACATGGATGGTGACTTCGATGTGGATCTGCTTGATATCCGTGCCTTCCAGATGGCTATTGTGCGCCGCCAGCCACTGGACAGTGAGTATGATTTTAACAATGACGGTCTCGTAAACATGCGTGATCTGGTTGCCATGCGAGCACTCTGTACTCGTCGTGGTTGCCAACCTTAGTTGAAAATGGAGTAACAAATAATGAAGAAGTTATTATTAACCCTGGCCAGTCTGATTGCGTTTAGCAGTCAGGCGGCGGTCATCTCGGTAGATCTTGCCGACACCGAAATTGCGGTGGGTGACACCACCACCGTAAACATTACCGGCGAGTTTGACAGCCAGACTGAAGCTTTTGATTTTGCGCTGCTGAGCGTGTTTTTCGATAACAGTTCGCTGCTGGTAGATAACCTGAGTTTCGCCTCTGATCTGCCGTCAGACGATGTTTTCTTTGACCCTTATGTTGAAATCTCTGCCAATGCGGGCGATGTCACAATGGGTTGGTACAGCTTATTTGCTGGTACTTACACTAATCCTGCGCCATTTTCACTGTTCAGTTTTGATGTAACGGCCACGGCTGAGGGTGTGTTTGATTTCACTTTCGATTCAACAGACCTGCTAAGCTTTGATTTTTTTGACTCAGCTACCTTCGCCCCTATCGCTTTCGAGCTCAGCGAAGCCAGCTTAACCGTGACCGACGCTGTTGCAGCAGACGTTGCCGCGCCGCAAACAGCCCTGTTGCTAGGCCTGGCGCTAAGTGGTCTGATGGTCGCGCGTCGTCGCCGTTAATCAGGCTTACTTTAACCATTTGAAACCCCGCTGATGCGGGGTTTTTTATTATCTGCCCCTACTTTTTCTGATCGGGTGAGCCTGACATTCCGTATGAGCGGGTGTACTCAAACGAACAGCACGCAGGTTTTAATACCATATATGGCCCCTGCTAATATGCTGCCTCTGACCACTTAAGGATCTAACAATGAGCAAGGCTAGGCTCTTCCGGTTAGCACCGCTACTGTTGTTACTGTCCGGCACCGCCCAGGCAGCCGATGACTTCCCGGTCGATATCGGCGGCCATGTGCGCCTCAATTACAGTTATCAGGACTGGCAGGAAGTGGAATTGCGCGACGGCTTTGGTTTTGAGTCACTCAAATTAACCGTCTCTGGTGAAACTGATAAGTTCAGCTATAAAGCAGATTACCGCTGGTATGAAAATACCGATTTCAACACTGTGCGCTATGCCGACCTGACTTATCACTACGACGACCGAACCAGTATCTCGGCCGGGCTCACCAAAGTGCCCTTTGGTCTGTTGCCCTTCGCCTCCAACAGTTTCTGGTTTTCAATTAACTACTACCTTGGTTTTGAGGATGATTACGACCCGGGCGTGGTAGTGAAATATCAAAAATCTAACTGGGATATCCACGCCGGTTACTTCTTTAATGATGACTACAATGATGCCGGTCGCTTTGGTCGCTATTCATTCGATATTGCCGATAACGGCGAGTATCGTAATCAGGAAGACGGCCAGTATAACTTGCGGGTAAGCTATACCGCCGGGTTAATCCGTGGCGCGACAACCGAGTTTGGTTTGTCCTGGCAAGCCGCTAAAGTGCTCAATCTGGATACCCTCAATGAAGGTGATATGAATGCTTACGCCGTGCACCTTCGCCATACCCAAGGCCCTTTGGGCGTTACCCTGCAGTATACCGATTACGATTATGATCTGGCCGCACCGCCAGGTCAGGAAACTGACCGCCTGGCTCTGTCGGCCTTTGACTTTCCCTTTCTGACCGTTTCGAAAGCGCACAGTTACACCGCAGCAGTGAGTTATGAATTACCGTTCAGAGTCACCGGGCTGTCGCCGATTAAATGCTATTTAGAATACGGTGCGGTTGAGCCCGATGTAGTGGCTGGCCTGCGCTCAACGCAATGGGTTAATGGTTGCAGTTTTGGCTGGCGCGCGCTGTATTTCTATGTGGATAGCATTCAGGGTAAAAACATGTGGTTTTCCGGCGGTCCCGGCATTGGTCTGGACCTCGGCGGTAATCAGGACTCCACCCATCGTTTAAATATCAGTTTAGGCCTTTATTTTTAGTGACCATTATGAAAAATCTTATATTAATGCTGACCCTGCTGTTTGCCGTGGTAAATAATGCCTCAGCTCACGCGTGGCGCACACTCACCATTGCCACCACCGAATACCCGCCCTATACCTCCACGGATATGGAGCACAATGGCTATATAAACCACATTATCAGTGAGGCGTTCTTGCGGGTTGGCGTAGACGTGGTGTACGAAACCATGTCGTGGGAAGATGCCGTGGCTAATGCCAAAGACGGCCGCTTTGACGCTGTGTCATATGCTAACTTCACCCGGGTTTACAATGTTGATTTCTGGCAGAGCGAGCCCATCACCTCAGAAAGCCTGGTGTTTACGGCGAATGAAGAACTTCCTCTTGAGCAGTGGGAAAGTCTGCAACAGCTGGAGCAATACAAAATCGGCGTTACCAAAGGGTACGCCTATACCGATGAACTCTTTGCGTTTTTTAAGCAGGTGCCCAATACCGTAACCGTTGATACCGACAAGGATGGTCTCAATGCGGTTATTGCCAACGAAATTCAATTGTTTCCCATTGATGAGCTGACCGCCTGGTATTTACTGGAACGGGATTTTACTACCTTCGACCGTGACGAAATAAAAATGCTCAAGCCATTTATCTCTACCGTGACCACCCATTTACTGATCCCACGTAAAAGTCAGGATGGCGAGTTAATTTTAGCCCTGTTCAACAAGGGACTGCACACGCTGGCAATGGAAGGTAAGCTCAACCGTTACAAAACCTTATTGCGCGAAGGCTACTACCAGCATCCCGACAAGCCGGTCAACTTTGATCGACGCTAAACCATAAATGCTGCCGGCTATGGCAGCATTTTTAACGCCAGTTCGCGGGTATGGGAAAGAAGCTCTGCATCGCCGACGTTGCCATGACCGGGAACCACTCTTTGCACCTCAGGAAAGTATTCGACAACCCGGCTGACCGACTCCGGCCACGCGCGCACGTCGCCTTCTGCAGTATACCCCAGCGAGAGGGTCGCCCGTTCACGAATAAAACAACCGCCGAACAACAGGTTATGTTTTTTCACCCACACCACGCTGTTGTCCAGGGTATGGCCCGGCCCGGGATAGAATGCTTCAATCATCTCAGGCACTACCCACGCGCTGTCGCTAAAAGTATGTCGAGCCGGCGTTTCGCCCTTCTGAGTTAAGTACTCATTCGTTAACTCAAACGTCCACGAGGGGATATTTTTACTGTGAAAGCGTGCCAGATGTCCGCCGGCATCTTCGTGCGAATGAGTAACGACCACGGCCTCAAGACTCAGCCCCTGCGACTCAAGCCAGCTAAACAGTGTATCCACATCACTGCTATCCCAGGGCGTATCGATTAAAACCGCTTTATGCGGCGCGGTTTGCACAATTAAACCATTGCCGCTCACCAGTCCAAAGCCTTCTACCGCGCGTTCAGAACGCATCAGGTAAACCCCATCGCTTAACGGCAATACCGTCAGGTTCGCGGCCAGTGCCGCTAACGAAATGAACGGCATGATGAAGAGTATGGCAATACGCTGCCATAAAGCACGGTTTGGCATGGTTAAGTTTCGCTTCAGTTATTGTTCAGCCTGATTTTCGCACACTGCCTGCAAAGTCATTGCAGAGATAACAGGTGAATGGATTATGAAAAATCAACGAGTAATACAGACTATACTGGCTGCGACGCTGATGTCACTGAGCTT
>JAYZXK010000132.1:0-3353 GCA_036141415.1 Pseudomonadota bacterium | reverse complement strand
GTGATATCGTCGATAAGCGGCGAGCCGGCGGCAATATCCTGCTGCGCATCAGTAAGTACCTTCACTACAATCCGGTCACTTAGCTCTTCTACGAATACATCGTAATAAAACGAAAAGAAGCGGTAGATACCGGTGTCGTTGAGGTCGATGATTTTATTTTTGTGCAACCGGTACAGGATAGAAAATATCCGCAGAAAGCGGAATATCCGGGTTCCGCCTAAGGGAATACAGCCAACTAAATCGTACCAGCGTAAGAACGGAAAAAAGTACCAGCGCAGGTATTCTTCGGTCTTAATAGCAACAATCCAGCGGACAAAAAACTCGGTTAAGAAGATGGTGATAAAAACTAAATCGACCAGAATGAAGTTTTTGTGGATAGGGTCGTAGAAATTAACAAATGCCGGCGACCAGGCATTCAGGCTATCGCGAATAAAGGCGGTGTTGTACAGGCCATCAAACAGCAAAAACAGCAGGTTCAGCAGCAACAGCCCCAACATAATAATGTCGAGCAGTAGCCAGGGGCCCTCGTGGCTGTTGCGCAGGTTTTCCCGGTTTATCCTAAACATGGGCCCTCTGTATAGTTGGCGATTATCCTAAATTGCGTAACCGTGTTACATCCACGTGCAGGGTGAGTTTTTGCCCTGGTTGTAAGTATTTCTTGGGATTCAGGTTATTCCACTTGGTAATGTCGCTGGTGCGTAAATTAAATTTTTGTGCGATGCGCGCCAGTGAATCACCGCGTTTTACGGTGTAAGTGAGCGTGCGCATAATGGCATCGCGCTTTTGCTCATCGCTTGCTTCATCCACCCAAATCACCAGGGTTTTACCCGGCATAAGCGGATCAGTCGGCGCCATGCCGTTCCACTTCGCTAGCGAACGCGTACTTATTTTATATTTACGGCCAATATCCCAAAGTGTATCACCGGCGGCCACTTTATGCGTAAGCTGGTAGCTGCCACGTTTCTGATTTTGGGTAGACGCCAAGCGCTGATCCTGCGATAGGGTGTAAGCATCCAGCTTTTTGAGCGCAACCGGCACCATGAGATGATCGCCAATACGGATCATGTTGTCCTGCATATCGTTGATACTTTTAATCACATCAACAGTGGTGTGGTATTCCTTGGCCAGCTTAAGCAGGCTATCGCCAGACTTTACTTTATGGCGAACCCAGTTGAGGCGTTCTTTACGATCGACCTGCGCGAGTTGTGCAGTAAAGCCCTCGGCTTTATCCAACGGCAACACTAACCGATGCGGGCCATCAGGATCGGTGGCCCAGCGGTTATAACCGGGGTTAAGCGCATGCAGTGATTTTAGCTCCATGCCCGCCAGTTCGGCGGCAAAGGCCAGGTCCAGCTGTGACCCGGTATCCACGGTGGCAATCACCGGCGCATTGTCGATTTCAGGCCAGCTGAAGGCATAAGTTTCATGATTTTTTAAGATGTCTGCCAGTGCCAGTAGCTTTGGTACATAAGCGCGGGTTTCCCGCGGTAAATCAAGCGACCAGAAATCAGTAGGTTTACCGGCTTGTTTATTCCGCTTAATGGCTTTGCCTACACGACCTTCGCCGCTGTTATAGGCAGCCAGCGCATGCAGCCAGTTCCCGTCGAACATCTTATTCAGGTAAGTCAGGTAATCCAGTGCTGCATCGGTGGAGGCAATGACGTCACGACGACCGTCGTACCACCAGGTTTGCTCTATACCAAAGCGCTTTGCGGTACCGGGAATAAACTGCCACATGCCCGCTGCGCGGCCATGGGAATAGGCAAACGGATCAAAGGCACTTTCCACTATCGGCAGCAGCACCAGTTCTAGCGGCATCTCACGGGCTTCAATTTGTTGAATAATATAGTACAGGAAAGGTCTGGCGCGTTTGGATACCCGTTCCATATAAGCCGGGTGCTTGAGGTACCAGTCGCGCTGCACCGCTACGCGCTTGTTATCCGGGATTTCGAAGGCAAACTGATTACTGGCTCGTAACCACAGGTTTTCAATGACAACCGGTTCAACGGCTTCCTCAACCGGAGAAATATCTACCTCTACCTCTTCGGTAGGGTGCATTACTTCAATAACACCTTCATTGGCCAGTTCGCAATCGGCCTGGTCGTTAATGTCGGTATGGGCAATTTCGCAGGTTGAACGGTTGTCCTGCAGTTCTGTCTCGGCTTGCTCGGTTGTCTCAGTTAACTGGCAACCACTGAGCGCAGCAACAACAAAAAGATGAAGCGCAGACAACTTTAATTTCATTGAGAAACGAACCCTTAGATAATTCAACAGCATACCAGTGTACGCAAATTCGCGCCTCAATGCATCCCGTTGGAGCTAATACTATAGGCGACACCTGCGCCCAACCACTTTATCAACAGTCAGAAATTATCTTTCCATTGTCTCAGATGAGTAAAGACGGCTATTTCGTCAATAAGTTCCGCGTCTGACTGACTGGCAACGGATTTTTTTATGGCTGGTGAATCGCATCGCAGGAAAGGGTTTATATCCAGTTGCGTACTCAGCAGGGTGGGCAGGGTAGGTGTGTTTTGTGCGCGGGTCTCTTTTACCCAGTTGTCATATGCCTGGAGAGCCTGATTATCTGGCTCGGCGGCCAGGGCAAAATTCACATTTGCCTGGGTATATTCGTGCGTACAGTAAATAACGGTAGACGCTGGCAGGCGTTTAATTTTGTTCAGTGAGCGATGCATCTGACCTGGCGTGCCCTCAAACAAACGGCCGCAGCCGGCAGAAAACAGCGTATCACCACAAAACAGCGCGTTATGCCCCACAAACGCTATGTGATCAAGCGTATGACCAGGCAGTTCCAGTACATTAAACTCACAACCAATTAGCGGTAGTTTTACTAAGTCGCCCTGTGCAACGGATTTAGTAATACCACTAATGTGGCCGCCGCGAGGGCCAATTACCGGTAAATCTTTTACCGTGCTGCTTAGTTTAGTAATGCCACCGGTATGGTCGTGGTGATGGTGGGTAATCAGGATGGCTGCCAGAGCCAGGTCATTTTCTTTACAAAATGCCAGTACCGGGTCAGCATCACCCGGATCCACTACGACAGCATATTGCTCGTTGTGCAAACACCAAATATAGTTGTCATTAAAGGCGGGGATCGGCGTAACAGAAAGATCCGCTGGAAAACTGTCGGTTGGCATAGTCCAGTCCGTAAGTTGTACATGGTTGTTCAGATACTATAAAGTTGTGTGGTCGCATGCAATACGTGCAAGCAGTTTATAACATCAGGCGTTTATGAAATCAGCGTTTCACCCCAAACCGTTACGATACCCGCAAAGCTGGTCTGAATTGCCGGGGGGCGATGAGCTTAAACAGGCTATCGAGGGTGTTTGTGATGA
>JAYZXK010000131.1:0-7035 GCA_036141415.1 Pseudomonadota bacterium | reverse complement strand
CATCAATCAGTTGTTCCAGTGCTTCAAAGGTAAGCTGTTTATTCCCTTCAATTAAACAAATTCTATCTTTATACTGGTTATAGCGTTCAAACACGATTCAGTCCCTTGAATATCATTTGATTAACTTAGCATTGCGCAAAGAATGTAACAAGTTACTGTTATTTTGTGCCGCGTAATAAAAAAGCCGTTCAACTTTGAACGGCTTTCCAGTATCTGCGCTACCAGTTACGCTTCGAAGTTATGCATATCCAGGTTGGATAACTCAGCCTGAACAACCGGCGCCTTTCTGGCCTGATCGTTACGGGCTGCATCGATACGTTCCAGGTACGCCTGGTCTACGTCGCCGGTAATATAGTTACCATCGAAGACCGACGTTTCAAACCGTGAAATATTAGGATTTTCGTGCTGTACAGCGGCGACCAGATCGGAGATATCCTGGAAAATCAGGCCGTCGGCCTGGATCAGATCAGAAATCTGGTCAATCTCGCGGCCATAAGCAATCAGTTCGTTAGCCGATGGCATATCGATACCGTACACGTTAGGGAAACGGATCTCAGGTGCTGCGGAGGCGAAATACACTTTCTTCGCGCCCGACTCACGTGCCATCTCAATGATTTGACCGGAGGTAGTGCCGCGAACAATAGAGTCATCCACCAGCAGAACGTTTTTACCTTTAAACTCCGACGAAATCGCGTTCAGCTTACGGCGTACCGATTTCTTACGCTGGGTCTGGCCCGGCATAATAAACGTACGGCCAATGTAGCGGTTTTTAACGAAGCCCTGACGGTAGGGTAAATCAAGGGTAATGGCAATTTGCAGTGCCACATCCATGGAGGTTTCCGGAATTGGGATCACCACGTCAATGTCGAGGTCGGCCCATTCGCGGGCAATCTTTTCACCGAGCTTCTTACCCATGTTAACGCGTGAAGCGTAAACAGAAATTCCGTCAATGAACGAGTCAGGGCGGGCAAAGTAAACGAACTCAAAGATACACGGTGAGGTCAGCGGTGCCTGAGCACATTGTTGGGTGAACAACTCGCCCGCTTCGGTGATAAATACGGCTTCGCCCGGTGCTACATCCCGAATAAACTGAAAGCCTACTGCATCCAGTGCAACACTCTCAGAGGCAACCATGTATTCTTCGCCCATTTCGGTAATACGCTTACCCAGCGCCAGCGGACGAATACCATTGGGATCACGAAATGCCACAACACCCAGGCCAATAATTGCCGCCACACAGGCGTAGGCACCACGGGCTTTGATATGCACATTAGTTACCACTTCAAAGATATCTTTGGGTGACACGGTGAGCCCGGTAGTGCGCTGTGATAACTCGTGGGCAAAAATGTTCATCAGAATCTCTGAGTCTGATGTGGTATTGATATGCCGGCGGGCTACTTTGGCGACTTCGATTTGTAAATCGAGGGCATTGGTAAGGTTACCGTTGTGGGCAAACGCCATCCCGAAAGGAGAGTTGACATAAAACGGCTGAGCTTCTGCCGAGCTCGAAGAACCTGCAGTTGGGTAACGACAATGACCAATCCCCATATTCCCTGTGAGGCGCTTCATATGACGGGTGTGAAACACATCCCGAACCAGTCCATTGTCTTTACGCAGATTAAACACACCGTTGTCAATCGTCATGATACCAGCCGCATCCTGACCACGGTGCTGTAAAACGGTTAAACAGTCATAGAGTGACTGAGCAACTGGTGTTTTACCAACTATTCCGACAATACCACACATGTAGGTTACCTATTTAAGCGGGAGTTAAAAAACTGGAGCTGTCTTTTACGTAACTAAAAAACCACTCAATAATAATTGCAAATTCCGGCACTAGCACCGACTCATCCCACCAGTCTGATGAGGCTGAAGGCGTAAATGTATCCAGGAAAAATAATAGCGCACTTACGATCAGAATGCCGCGCAATGCGCCAAAAACTGCACCGAGTGCTCTGTCGGTGCCCGACAGGCCGGTAGCCTGAACCAGTTGACTGATGGTGTAATTCAGCAAGGCACCGAGCAATAGCGTTGCCACAAAAAGAGCGGCGATGGCCGCGCCGTTACGAATAAGTTCGTCACTGATGCGCGTGAAGTAAACAGCAAGGTCGGCATAAAATTGACTGGCAACAAACATGGCGGCAAACCAGACTGCCAGTGAGATAGCTTCTTTAACAAAGCCACGCACCAGACTGATTAGCGTAGAGAGCGCTATCACACCTAAAATCGTGTAATCCAGCCAATTCATTTGAAGATTCTTACCCGTCCTGTAAACGATGAGTTGAGCTGCAAAGCCTCCCCCATCGCGTCAAATTCGCGCGCATTCTACCAGAAGTCTGCCTGATTACCAGTGTCTAAATTTTATCCAGCCACCGGCTGTCAACAATTCTGTCCTGAGTGAGCCTGTTGTATTAACTGTTTACACTGAAGCGGGTTACTTTGCCTCGTAAGCCGGTCAGGTCCTGCAGGTGTGATAAAGCACCATCCAGTTCGCGTTTGTTCAGATTAGGACCCACGAACACTTTGGTTAACGGGCCGGAACTGGTTTCGATAGGCCGGCTGAACGCACGGTAACCGGCGTTTTCAAGCTTATCCAGTAATTGCTTCACGTTTTTCTGATGCCTGAAACTCCCCAGTTGAATCACCCAGCTGTTGTTTTGCTCAGATTCTTCCGGGGCTTCCACCACGGTTTGGCGAGCCAGATCATCATTAGGCGAATTATTCACCTGAGCGGTGCTGTCGCTGCTTGTCTCCGGCGCAGACTCAGCCGGGCTATCGGGCTCATCAACCGGCTTTTCGTTAACAATTTCTACCGGGCGCTGCGCTGAAGCCACCACCCGTTCATCAGGAAAAGGTTCGGGGTTTACAATAGGCTTCTTGGCTGGTGCCGCCGGAACATTAACAAACACGTCCCCATTGCTGGATTTTTTACCATCCAGCATGTCTGGTAATATGATTACCGCTACTGCTACCAAAATAACAGTACCCACCAACCTGTTCTTTAACGCTGCCGCCACTACCTGTGATCCTGTTATGAGTTTGGTGTATTGTGCGGTAACGCCAGGATATCTGCAACTGTATGAAAAGAACCTACTACTAAAATAAGGTCTTCGCTGTGTGCATCCTGACGAGCAGCCTCATAAGCCTCGGTCACGGCCGGGAACAAACGCTTTGGCGTATTTTCCACGGCTGCCGCCAGCTTTTCGGCTGACAATCCACGCGGACCATGTGTTGAAGCCAGGTACCACTGCGGCACAAAACGTTTAAAAGGGGCCAGCGAAGCCGCTGGCGCTTTGTCGTTGAGCATCGCCACCACAATATGTAACTGCTTAAATGTTTTGCTATCGAGCCACTCCGCCAGAGATTCGGTGGCCTGAGGGTTATGACCAACATCCAGATAGGTAGCCGGCAGTCTGGCAATCATCTGACGGCGCCCGGGCAACTGTGTGTTGGCAACGGCTCGTTGCATAGTCGCATCACTTACGGTGAAACCGGCGTGTTTGAGTACAGCCAGTGCCGTAGCAACATTGTTAAGCGGAATAGCGGTATCCGATAGTTCTAACGTCTGCTCTGCGGCATTAAAGGTAACAGCACCATCAGTATTACGGACAATACTAAATTCCTGATCCTGCCACCAGGCATCGGCATTCAGGGCCTTAACCGCTTCGCGCAGTGTATGCGGGGGCTCAGGTTCGCCGATCACCACTTTACCGCCATCGCGAATGATACCGGCCTTCTCCACGGCAATCTTTTCCCGCGTATCACCCAGCCAGTCCTGGTGATCAAGCCCAATACTGGTTATCACCGCACAATCCGGAGTGATTATATTTGTCGCATCCAGTCGCCCACCCAGACCAACTTCTAGCACAACCACGTCGAGCTCTGCAGCCATCAGCATCAACATAGCCGCCAGGGTACCAAACTCAAAGTAAGTTAAGCTGATATCGCCACGGGCTTGTTCCACTTGTTCAAAAGCATCACAAAAGGCCGCGGCGTCGGGTAACGCGCCGTTGATACGCACGCGCTCGCGGTAGTCGAGTAAATGGGGGGAGCTGTATACGCCCACTGACTGGCCCTCAAGAAGCAAGGCATTTTCAATAAGAGCGGACGTGGTGCCCTTACCATTGGTACCACCAACGGTAATAACCCGGGCGTCAAATCGAAGGTTAAGCCGTTGCGCTACGTCGTTTACGCGATCCAGCCCCATATCAATGGCGCTGGGATGAATGGACTCAAGATACTCAAGCCATTGCGACAGTGTTTTACTCATAAGAGATAAAAAGCCCTGGCTTAATCAGGGCGATGTAATTTGGCCAGTACGCCGTGCAGCTTATCGCGCATCTCGCGGCGATCCACAATCATGTCGATAGCGCCTTTTTCCAGCAGGAATTCACTGCGCTGGAAGCCTTCAGGCAATTTTTCACGTACGGTCTGTTCGATTACCCGCGGGCCGGCAAAACCAATCAGGGCTTTGGGTTCTGCTACGTTGATATCGCCGAGCATCGCTAAGCTGGCCGATACGCCGCCCATGGTCGGGTCGGTCATCACCGAAATATAGGGTAAGCCCTTCTCGCTCAGCTTGGCCAGAGCCGCTGAGGTTTTCGCCATTTGCATCAAGGACAGCAACGCTTCCTGCATCCGTGCCCCACCACTGGCAGAAAAACATACCAGCGGGCAATTAGCGGCAATGGCCGCATTCACTGCTGCAACAAAACGAGCGCCAACCACCGACGCCATAGAGCCGCCCATAAAGGCAAACTCAAAGCTGGCAACCACAATCGGCATGCCCTTTAGTTTGCCCTGCATAACGATTAACGCGTCTTTCTCGTTAGTCGACTTCTGAGCTGCCGTAATACGGTCTTTATAACGTTTGGAGTCTTTAAACTTCAACACATCCTGCGGCTCAAGATCCCCAGCCAGTTCCTGACGGTCACCGGCATCGAGGAAAGCATCCAGTCGACGACGGGCGCCAATGCGCATGTGGTTGTCACATTTCGGACAAACCTCCAGCTGCTTTTCCAGGTCCTGCTTATAAAGCACGGCCTGGCAGCCATTACATTTTGTCCATATACCTTCAGGTACGTTACCTTTAGTGGAAGTTTGTGTCTTTGGAAGTATTTTTTGTATCCAGCTCATGCCAGAGATGTCCTTTTAGCTAACCTGTTACACCCGGCTTTTTATGTTTGTTCGTGCCCGGCACAGGATGATGAAATAATAAACGATGGATGTTATCCGCATATGGCGACATATTAGAGCATATTCAACGCAATAGCGAAAAATAAAACTGGTCTAAGAAGTACGAATATTTATACGTATAAACGGCTTTATTGGCATGGCCTAATGGATTTTGCAGTTAATTTGCTCAATAGGTTGTCGGACAAGCCAACGGCGCCTAATTATCCGGTAAAAACAGTGGGCCAAGCACCGCACGCGGTAAACCAAAAGAGGCAGGATAATCCACATCCACCAGATATAAACCGTTTGGTTTTGCTGTTGCGGCAGCCTGGGTTCGGTCTTTACCAGCCAGCAAGGTGGCAATCCAGTCGAGAGGCTGATGGCCGCTGCCAATTTCTACCAGCGAACCCACAATATTGCGCACCATGTGATGTAAAAATGCATTGGCACTGATATCTACAATCACATAGCAGCCCTGGCGGGTAACGGTTACTTTGGTGACATTTCTAAACGGCGTTTTAGACTGGCAAAGTGATGCCCTGAAAGCACTGAAGTCCTGCTCACCCAGTAATGCCTGAGCCGCCTCATGCATGCGTTTTTCGTCCAAATCGCGGTGCACATGGGTAACCCCGTGGTGCAGAATTGCCGGGCGCATTTTGTGGTTATAGATGATGTAACGATAACGCCTGCCAGTAGCCGAAAAACGCGCATGAAAGTCATCACCAACCTCACAACACCACTTCACGGCTACAGAATCCGGCAGATTCGCATTGACGCCCATGGTCCAGGCTTTGAGCGGCCGCGCTACATCACAGTCGAAATGCACCACCTGACCAGTAGCGTGAACACCGGCATCGGTGCGTCCGGCGCACTGCACCTCAATAGTGGTGTTGGCTACAGTCGACAGCGCTTTTTCTAAATAGCCCTGCACACTGGGCACTTCCTGCTGTCGTTGCCAGCCAAAGTGCTGGGCACCATCATATTCAATACCAAGGGCTATTCGGGTCATGTCTTCTGTTGCTTTGCGTTGCTAAGAGGCGCGTAAGTTTACGTAAAGCGAAGCCGTTGGGCAATCCGGATAAGCAGGAAGATTGGCAATTGCCGGCAGGAATTTGGGGCAAAGCAGCAGCTCTGCCCCACATACTTAGGATTATTGGCGGTAGTCCACGCCGCTGTTTGCAGCGTACCAGGCAAACAAGGTGTAAATGGTGGTATTCACTTTCAGGGCATCCTTATCCACCTTATCGAGGGTGTCGTTTTCGGTGTGATGAAAGTCAAAATAATCGAGACCATCCGGTGCAAAGTTAAATGCCGGCTGCCCCGCTTCGCCCAGCAAGCTCATGTCCGACTGTCCTTTGGCGGTATTGGTACTTGCCAAACCTACGCCCATTGGCGCCAGATAATTGGCAAAGTCACGCACCGATGCGAGGGCTTGAGGCCCTACTCCCGGCTCCAGTTCATAAATGCGCCCGTTGCCGAAATCCCACTCGGCGCCAAGCATATGTTGCGACATGTCTTCTTTATGTTGCGCCACGTAATCGCGCACGCCGACCAGGCCAATTTCTTCAGCTGCAAACAAAATAACCCGAATAGTGCGCGCCGGACGCTGCTCCATATTGGCAATGTAATGCCCGGCCGCCAGTACTATGCCAATACCAATACCATCATCAATAGCACCAGTACCCACGTCCCAGCTGTCGATATGCGCGCCCAGAGTAATCAGCTCATCAGGCTGTTCAGCGCCGGTCACCTCACCAATCACATTAGCGATCGTGACAGTGTCACCGGTTGGGCCGCTGGCACTGGTATTTAATGAAAACGTGACTGGCTGTTCACGGCGTAACATGTTTTCCAGCAGAT
>JAYZXK010000130.1:0-10186 GCA_036141415.1 Pseudomonadota bacterium | reverse complement strand
AATGACTATGGAGAAGATGTTTGAAGTTAATCTCGTGGATCACCGTGAATTGGGAAAAGGGCAGTGCGATGATTTCACCGGTTGTAGTATTTACCGGTGTGGCTACCGATACGCCAATTGCCAGTAAAGGCGCTAGCTGATCGTTGAGCGACAGTTCAACGATTTGAATTATTGCTTTAATAAAGTCCTGCTTGTCCCAGCCCGGGTCAATGGTAAAGCTCTGGTCGCGAATTACCCCCAGCGCCAGATTGGTCAGCCTGAGCTGTATTTGTTTTACGTCAATCGCCAAAGCCAGAATAATGCCTTTTGACGCGTTGATTTCATAAATAATACCGGCCCGGCCTTGTTTATTTTGTGTTTTTCGCTTTGTTTCGTTTACCAGTCCAAGCTTTACCAGACGTTGTGCAGACTCAGATATTGTCGGTCTTGAAATGCCGGTTAATTTCGCAATGGATGCACGGCTCATTGGGCCATGCTGTTTAATGGAGTGAAAGAAATGCCTGTCTGGCATTAGCGCTAAAGGTGCGCGCTTTTCTGATTTTTGCGATCCGTTGTCTTTATTATTTTGCATTGTAGTGTCATTGCTCTGGCAAAGTCATTTTCTGGCATTGGCCTACATAATGTACTTGCCTGTAGGGTAAGGTATTTATTGTACAGTGAACAATACGTTATGTTTACAATTGTTTTCTTATTTGTTCACAACTCTATTTGTTAATATACCTGCTTTTTTCTCTCTCGCCAGTTTTTTAATCTGTGAAATACGTTATCAAATTCATTATGACAACGATGTAGTAAGTTTGACGCATTATTTTTGGCGCTGTTCCTGAATAGCAATATGAAATACGAAATAGTGGCTATAAAACCGCTAAATTTCGGCTTGAAACCGGTTTTTTACTTATAGTTTAGCTTGATTTTTGTCCTGCTGGGTGCTGATAACGTTGTCTATTATGGCAATAAACGAATCAATTTTCTTATATCAATCTACTTTTCTGTTTAAAAAGCTTTTAGCAATTACCGCACCGAGTTGATCAAAAACACGATGAATGACAGGTATTCTATTTATTTGTTAGGTTTCTTTACAAAATGCTTGCATTGTTATCAGATTGTAAGCTATAAGTTGCACTGTTACAGATTATTAACAAAGTTGGTAATTTGTGGCAGTTCAATGCGGATGAGAGAAACCGTATTGGATGTTAGCACTGCGTACTGCGTGTAGGACTTCCTACGACTTAGTGTTATCGATTGAGTGGTTGGGTCACTTAATGACATCGATGACAAAAAGCAGGCACAAACGCACACATAAACAAAAGTGTTAATCTCAATTGGAAACCAAACTATGTTTCATAAGAACAAACTAGCAACAGCTGTATCCGGGGCACTTTGTGTCATGGTCGCTTCAGGCGCCTATGCACAGGAAGCGGGCACAGTAGAAAAGATTGAAGTAAGGGGTGTACGAGGCAGTTTATCTCAGTCGATGAATGTCAAAAGACAATCAACGGGTGTGGTAGATGCAATTTCTGCTGAGGACATGGGTAAGTTCCCAGACACCAACCTGGCCGAGTCACTTCAGCGTATTACCGGTGTGTCAATTAACCGTGTAAACGGTGAAGGTTCAGAAGTTACTGTTCGTGGTTTTGGCGGTAACTTTAACCTGATTACACTGAACGGTCGTCAGATGCCAGCCGCTAACGTTGCCTCAATTACAGGTAACCCGCTTGACCAGGGCGCTTCTGGTACAACCCGTTCATTCGACTTCTCTAACCTGGCATCTGAAGGTGTGAGCGGCATTGAAGTATATAAAACAGGTCGCGCAGCGGTACCTTCAGGTGGTATCGGTGCAACAATTAATATCAATACTTTAAAACCACTGTCACAGGGTGATAACCGTGCGTCTGTTGGTGTTAAAGCAGTTAAAGACGAAAGTGGCGACGGCGTAACACCAGAAATGAGTGGTGTAGCTAACTGGGTTAACGAAGACGCTGACTTTGGTGTATCAATATTCGGTTCTTACCAGGAACGTGATTCTGGTAGCCGCCATATGAGTGTTGAGAACTATCAGTTATATAACTGGGATGTTAACTCGCCGGGCACATTTGGTCTGGTAGAGGGGGCTAACGTTACCAATGCACCGGCTCAGGGGCAACTGGTAGCGATGCCATCTAACCTCGGTTTAGGTGTAAACCAGGATAATCGTGAACGTATCAACGGTATGCTGACGGTTCAGTACGCGCCAAACGACGAAATGACTATCACTGCTGATGCAACTTACGCAAGTAACGAAATCCAGTCAACTTCCGTGGTTGATGGTATCTGGTTCGCGCGTCAGTTTACTGATATGGAGTTTGACGGTAACCCTGTTGTGGCTACGCCGATCCGTTTTACTGAAGACATCGACGGTGGTAAAGACTTCTTCTTCCAAAACCTGGTAATGGGTGCGAAGGACGAGCTGTCATCGTTTGGCTTCAACGTTGACTGGTGGGCAAACGACTCACTGAATGTGCGTTTTGATGCGTCAGTTGCCGAAGCGAAGAGTGGCGGCGCTGGTCCATATGGTAAAAACGTTATTCGTTTCAACGTAGCAGGCGCGACAGCTGGCTGGCAAACTGTTGACTTCGGTCAGCGTATGCCTCAGGCGAGCATCGTGGTTGACGATTCTCAGAAAGGTAACGACAACGGTATCTTCGATCTGCCGGACGTAGGTCCTCAGGTTACCCGTGCGATTTCTTCTGACCAAACCTCTGACGTTGCTCAGTTCCGTTTAGACGGTACCTGGGATCAGGGGTCAGATATCAAACTTGATTTCGGTGTGGGCTACATGAGCACTGAAATGAACCAGGTTCGTTACGAAACTGAAGCACAGCTGGGTGGCTGGGGTGTATCCGATGTAGGTAATATCCCTGAAGGTCTGCTGGAAATCGGTTGTACTGCCTGTGCGTTTGAAGATCATAACATGAGCGGTGTTGCTGGTGCTGATGGTATGGCTGTTCCAGCTGGCGCGACCACTATCCCACTGGGTAGCGTATCGTTCGTTGGTAACGCAGTACACCTGTTAGAAGCTGTTGCTCCTGCATACGGTTTCACTCCAGGCGACCTGCCAGCCGTAGCGTCTGACAACAATACTGTTAAAGAAGACATCATGTCACTTTACGGTATGGCAACAATGGACGGCGAAATCGGTGGCTTTGAAGCTAACCTGGTAGTGGGTCTGCGTTACGAGAAGACAGACGTTGAGTCTATCTCTCTGCAATCAGTACCTGAGCAAATTATCTGGTTATCAGATAACGATTTCCGTATCCAGCTGGGTAGTGGTACCGATGCACTGGCAGAGAAGCACTCTTATGAGGCGCTGCTGCCGAACATCGATTTGTCAGTTAACCTGACCGATGATCTGAAAGCCCGTTTCTCTTACAGCATGACCCTGGCTCGTCCTGCTTACAACCAGATGTACACTGCAACCAGCATTGGCGCGCCTAGCCGTCCAACTTACCTGGGTGGTCAGGGCTCTGGTAGCCGCGGGAACGCAGCACTGGATCCGCTGGAGTCAAACAACTTCGACCTGTCACTGGAATACTACTATGGTGAGTCGAGCATGGTGTCTGTGGGTTACTACCGTAAAGACGTAGATAACTTCGTAGGTACTCAGCAGGTATCACAGAGCCTGTTTGGCTTACAGGATCCGACCTCAGGTCAGGCTGGCACAGTGTCTGGCGATGCGATTGCAGAGCTTGAGTCACGTGGTATCGAAGTCACCGAACGTAACTTCTTTACTATGACAGCACTGCTGTCTAATCCGGATGCATTCCCGGGCGGGGCGGATGACTTCCAGGAAGGTCAGGCCTTCGCAGATGAAGTCTTCGCAAACTACAGTGTTGGTCCGGTAGCGGGCGATCCAAACATGCTGTTTGAGGTGACTCAGCCAGTTAACAACCAAAGTGCTCGTATCTCGGGTTACGAGTTAGCGTGGCAGCACTTCTTTGGTGAGTCAGGCTTTGGTTATCAGGCTAACTTCACCATCGTAGACGGCGATATCGGTTACGACGTAGGCGCCGATCCATCGGTTGACCAGTTCGCTCTGGAAGGTTTGTCTGACAGTGCTAACATCGTATTAATTTACGAAATGGACGGCCTGTCTGCTCGTGTTGCTTACAACTGGCGTGACTCGTTCCTGAGCGAAGTTAACCGTGGTGTATCTTCTGTTCGTAACCCGCTGTTTATCGACGAGTACGAGCAAGTGGATGTAAACGTTAGCTATGAGTTCAGCGAAAACCTGACCGTCAGCATGGATATCATCAACCTGACTGAAGAAGGCCAGCGCCAGTACGGACGCAGCTACAACAACACCTTCTTTATCCAGGAACTGGACAGACGCTACGTTCTGAACGCGCGTTACACGTTCTAAGTGATGTAAAAACCTGACCGGCGCACCCGTGCCGGTCAGGCATTTCCCTGTTGTATTCAAGTCAGCATTTGCCTGTCATCACAGCTAAGGGTAGGATGCAGACTAACCGTTTCTTCTTAGCTATTTAGCGAATTTTCCTATGTCTAATATTGCCGTTTTAAACAACGTTGATCACGCTGATATCAAAATCAGTGTTAGTGACACCACCAGTACCAGTGATAACGTCAACCGTTGCCAGATCTATGCTTCTGAAATCACTGAGTTACAAAAAGAATTCCCCATCCTCATATATCGCGGCGAAGAGACTGAATCCTTGCAGTTGCATGCTATTATGGGGCTGGAAAAAAATGAAAACCTGTTTTTATCCGCAAGCGGATGGACAACCCGTTATGTGCCGGCGTTACTGGCTCGAGGCCCATTTAGTATTGGCTACAGCAAAAACGACAATGGCGAACCCACGGATCCTAAAATCTGCCTCGATATGGACGATGCGCGGGTAAACAGTAACGAAGGCGAAGCCGTGTTTATGCCAATGGGTGGCGAGTCCCAGTACCTGCAGTATGTCAAAAAGGCACTGCAAACAATTGAGACCGGCGCTCAGTACAATCACACCTTATTTACCCTAATTAATGAGCTGGATTTATTGGAGCCAGTGTCAATTCAGATTAAGTTAAGTAATGTTGAGCAGGTTAATCTCAACAATTACTACACCATTAACCAGCAAAAGCTCAGCGCCCTTGAGGGGGATCAACTCGCTAAGCTTAATCAGTACGGTATCCTTAGCTCATTATTTTTTATTCTGTCTTCAATGGGCAATTTTCAGCGTCTTATCGAGCTAAAGAACGCTAAGTCGGCAGTACTGTAATTATTTAAGGACGCATTACCATGACGGCCAATCAGGTACTTGTGTTAGAGGGCATTTCACCCGACAACATTCCTTTTGACGATCTTTTTGCGTTAAATAAACCGGTGATACTTAAAGGGCTGGTGAACAACTGGCCGCTGGTCCAGGCCGGCAAACAGTCTGTTGAACAGACCATGACGCAGCTTACTGAAAACGATAGCGGTCAGCCGCTGCTGACCTATCGTGCACCAGCAGCTATTAAAGCGCGCTTTGGTTACAACGATACCTGCACCGGCTTTAACTATAGCAGCGAAAAAACGCGTCTCTCTGACGTGCTGGCACAAATCAAAGCCGGTTTCAGTGACGATGAACACGAATACCTGTATATCAATTCCTTGCGATTTGATCATGGCCTGCCTGAATTAAGTAAAGCCAATACGCTTAATTTTTCGCATCCGGAATTCACCAATAACCAGCCGGTGGCTAAAATCTGGATCGGAACCGAATCGGTGGCGGCGGCGCATTTTGATCAACCTAAAAATATTGCCTGTTGTGTATTAGGGAAACGCCGCTTTACCCTGTTTTCGCCAGAGCAGGTAGACAATTTATACCCCGGTCCGCTGTCGCCAACGCCTGGCGGGCAGGTGGTTACCACCGCTAATCTTGATGAACCCGACTTTGAAAAATTTCCACGTTTAAAAACCGCGCTGGAAAATGCCTGGATCGCTGATCTGGAACCCGGTGACGGACTGTATTACCCCAGTATGTGGTGGCATGAGGTCAGGGCGTTTGACCGTTTTAACGTTATGGTGAATTTCTGGTGGATGACAGCCAAACCTTACCTGGGCAATCCCATGGATCTGCTCATGCATGGCATGCTCACCCTGCGCGATAAACCGGCCGAGGAAAAAGCCGCCTGGCGCGCATTGTTTGACTATTATGTGTTTGGTAACGGCGAAAAAGTCATCGAGCATTTGCCAATGGAATGCCATGGTCCGCTGGCACAGATGGATGAATTATCGGCGCGCCGTTTACGCGCAATGTTACTGAATAACCTTAATCGATAAATAGGCTTTAATTAATGGCACAAAAGAAAACCCGTGTTGTTGTAGCCGGCGGCGGCACTGCCGGATGGTTAACCGCGTTTAGTTTAGTGACCCGTTTAGGTAACGTGCTGGATATCACCTTAGTTGAGTCTGATCAGATTGGCACCGTGGGAGTAGGGGAAGCAACCATTCCGACCATGTGTAATTTTCACCAGCTGATGGGCATCAACGAACAAGAGTTTATGGCTGCGACAAACGCCACCTTTAAGCTGGGGATTCAGTTTGATAACTGGGCAAACGACGGTGACAGTTATATTCACTCTTTTGGCGAAATCGGTCAGCGTTCATGGATGGCCGAATTCCATGAATTCTGGATGGAAGCAGTGGCTAATGGTCAGCAGGATAGTCTGGAAGACTATTGCCTGGAATTAAAAGCTGCCAAAGCCAATAAGTTTGCCACTAAGATTGGTAATCGGCCGCTTAACTTTGCCTACCACCTCGACGCCACCGCATATGCTGCCTACCTTAGAAAGAAATCCGAAGCTGCCGGTGTTACCCGGTGTGAGGGTAAAATTCAGTCGGTAGATACTGATCCACAAAGTGGTAACCTAACCCGCCTGACGCTGGATACAGGTTTTGCGATCGAAGGGGATGTGTTTATTGATTGCACCGGTTTTAGGGGGCTGTTAATAGGCGAACACCTTGGTGTCGGATATGAAGACTGGAGTCACTGGCTGGCTGCCGATCGGGCGATTGCCATTCAAACCCAATCTACCGAAGCGCCCAAACCATACACTATCGCAACGGCCCATAAAGCCGGTTGGCAGTGGCGCATTCCGCTACAGTCACGAGTGGGCAACGGGATTGTTTACAGCAGTCGCTTTTTAAGTGACGAGGATGCACTGGCAACCCTCAAGCAAAACCTCGACGGCGAAATGCTAACCGAGCCCCGTTATCTTAAATTTAAGACCGGCCGACGGCAAAAAGCCTGGCATAAGAACTGTATTTCCGTTGGATTGGCCAGTGGCTTTTTAGAGCCGCTGGAATCTACCAGTATTCACCTGGTTACTACCGCGCTTATCCGCCTGATGAAGCTATTTCCGTTTAGCAGCGACCACGAACTGCTGGCTGAACAATATAATCGCGAAACGCAAAAAGAGATGGAGACCATCCGCGATTTTATTATTCTGCACTATAACCTGACGAAACGAACAGACAGTGATTTCTGGGATCATTACCGCACTATGGATATTCCGGAATCCTTAGCCCACCGAATGGCTATCTTTGCACAAAATGGCTACGTGTGGCCCGACGATGTGGCACTGTTCAGGGTTGATTCCTGGGTGCAGGTAATGATGGGCCAGGGCCTGATGCCAGCTCAGCATCACGGGGCAAGTCGAATGTTACCCACCGACGGTTTAAAACAGCAACTCAGTGCATTTAAGCAATCGGTTAATAATGCGTTGGGCCAGTTACCCGCCCATGCCGACTTTATTGCCCGCTATTGTCCGGCCAGCGAGCAGGTTAAGTAAGGGGCAGGCATGCAAAAGAATATCACCCGGGTTGTAATTGTAGGCGGTGGTACCGCCGGTTGGCTTACCGCTGGCATTATTGCGGCCAAGAACCCACTGGTTGGCGAGAACAGTCACACTGAAGTCATTCTGGTGGAATCGCCTGACGTTAAAAACCTTGGCGTGGGTGAAGGAACCTGGCCTACCATGCGCGATACGCTGCGTTTGCTGGGCATTGCCGAAAAGCAGTTCCTCAGTGAATGTGAGGCCAGTTTTAAGCAGGCTTCAAAGTTTGTTGGCTGGCAGCAAGGCGGCGAGGATAAGTACTACCATCCCTTTACGGCACCTGCGGGTTTTGGTGCGGTTAATCTGGTTGAAGCCTGGCACGATGAAGGCTGTCCGGGCGACTTTGAATCCTGGGTTTGTGCCCAGGGCATGGCCTGTGAGCGTTATCAGGCGCCGAAAATGCCCCAATTACCCGAATACGCTTACAACTTTAATTACGGCTACCATTTAAGCGCCGATAAATTTGTCGCGCTGCTTCATCGCCATTGCACTGAGCAACTCGGCGTGCAGTATAAAAGCGCCCATGTTACCGGCATCCAGAGTCATCCCGATGGCGCAATAGCCGCTATCGAACTGGCCCAAGGCGAGCCGTTGGCCGGTGACTTATTTATTGATTGCAGTGGATTTAGCGCGCGCTTAATCGGCCAGCATTACAACGTCCCTTTTGTTTCTAAACGGCATATTTTATTTAACGACACGGCAGTGGCAGCCCAGGTGAACCATGCCAGTGACCAAACGCCAATAGCCTCGTGTACGGTTGCTACGGCAAGACCTCACGGTTGGGTGTGGGATATCGCGTTACAGTCGCGCCGCGGTATCGGCCATGTATTTGCCAGCGAGCTAACTACCGAGACTCAGGCTGAGGACGCATTAAGAGCTTATATCAGCAGTGATGAGTCTTTAAGCCAGAAAGCGATTATGCCGCGAACCATTCGCTTTGATCCCGGCCACCGGGCGCGATTCTGGCAACATAACTGCGTTGCAATCGGGGTATCCGCTGGTTTTGTTGAACCGCTGGAGGCCACGGCACTGGTACTGATTGAAAAGTCGGCGGAGTGGATAGCCGACCAACTGCCGCGCAGCCGGGCCGCCATGGCGGTACTTGGTAAACGCTACAATGAAATGACGGACGCACGGTGGGGCGAGATCATTGACTTCATCAAACTACATTATGTATTAAGTGAGCGCCGCGACAGCCCCTATTGGCAGGCCCATGCCGATCCTGCCTCCTGGACGGACAGCCTGCAAGAAGCGTTGCAATTATGGCAAAGTCAGCCGCCTGGCCTGTTAGAAACTAATCTGCGCCAGGAGCTGTTTTCCTCTGCCAGTAAACAATACGTGTTGTATGGTATGGGGTTTCGCTCCCATGACTGGCAGCCGGGTGGCATTACCAGCCTGCGCAAACCACTAATCGAACGGGTGCGCCGGGAGTTTTTGCATAACGGCGATAAACTGTTAGCGCAGTTGCCAACAAACCGGGAATTTTTTAACCGGCTTAAAGCCCCTAGCGCTTAGCAATAATATAAACCGCGTGCACAATGCCCGGGATATAGCCCAGCAGGGTCAGTAAAATATTGATCCAGAATTGCGCGCCAATACCCACTTGCAGAAACACGCCCAGCGGTGGCAGTAAAATTGACAATAATATGCGTAGAATATCCATGGTTTTCACCTTATTTGTGTAGAAAACCATGGATGTTGCAAGGGCCTTGCCAGTTAGTCGTAATTAGTGACAGCAACTGGCCTGGGTAGACTTAGTCATTTTTTGTTGCAGTGCCTGCCAGCCATTTCTAACCATTAACCCACCGAGAAGCACAGCACACAGTGCGTAGATCGGTGAAACCTCTGAGTGTTCGTGGGTTGACTGACCAAGTGCTATCCACGACTGCAGTGAAAACTGATCGACCAGCAGGTTTAAGCCATATCCCAGCACAATACTGGCACTCATCACACTAACGATATACAGCATGAGGGTTCGTTTGCCCATTTCCTTAGCAATCATCCCCATAGTTGAAATATTCGTGGCCGGGCCAGCCAGTAAAAATACCAGCACGGCACCAGGAGATAACCCGGCACTTAAAAAGCCTACCGCAATAGGCGTAGATGCCGTGGCACAGATATACATAGGAATACCAATCACTGCCATAACCAGCATGGCCACCAGGCCGTCGCCCCAGCTGGTCAGAAAGTCGGTGGGTACCCAGGTTTGAATTGCTGCGGCCAGCGCCAGGCCAATCAACAACCAGACGGTAATATCAATAAGCAGTTTGCCACTGGAAAATTGCCAGATAGCGGCGACTTTATCTGTAAAGCCAGATTT
>JAYZXK010000129.1:0-3113 GCA_036141415.1 Pseudomonadota bacterium | reverse complement strand
GTTTGACTTGGGATAAGAATAGCGCTTGAAGCTAAAGATTTATAATTGGATTTGTTGAAAGTCTGATTCGATAAAAACTATCAGAATGATATTTTTGAATAGGAATTAATCAAAAAAAATTAAACCCGCCTGAGATTAGCGGGTTTATCGCGGTGTTCATTCGGGCGTGGCGTGCACGGCCGCTTCATTGAGAGATAGCGCACTGAGATACTCATCGCGCTTTTGTTGTTGATTAGCAGGCAAACTGGTTTTACCCAGTAAATCTGCAGCATTCACTGCCACTTCATGCTGGCTGTCTGACAAAGGTTCATTCTTATTAATCTGTACCAGCACTTTTAATAAGCTCAGGGCTATCGATTTATCGTGAGGCGATAAGGTCATGGCCTGGCAAAGATTATTGTAAGCAGGGATAATGCGATTTTCGCGATAGTTTACCGCCGCCATTTCTTTTAGCTCTTTGGTGGTGAATTTGATTTCCCGGCGTTCAATTTCTTCACGTTTGAGGTATTCATCCACCACCTGACTGGCCAGCGTATCACCCGCCAGTTGCGCTCGCAGCGTGTCGAGAATAACCAGGCAATCTTCTTTCATACCAAGTTCATGGTAAGCCTTCATTAAATCCAGATTATCTTCAAGATTCATCGCCGCGTCGGCTTGCAGATTTTCTTTCAGCAGCTTTTCGGCATCCCGTTTATTATTTTTCAGCGACTCAATGCGAGCTTTTATAACCAACATTTTGTTAGCCAGAGCAGGCTCCACAAAGTCACCGCGGGTTAAGCCTTCAATTTCGCGGGTTACCTGGCGCAGCAGTTTTTCCGACTCTGAGCCCGACACAGTTGCAGCCAAATCAATCATGGTGCGCACCACGTTAAGGCCAAGCTCAGGTGAATCATGAATGGAGTTTCTGGCAAATTTTGCCATATTCTGTACAGCCGATAACTGCCCGTATTTGTCGCGGTTAAGCCGGGCCAGATCCCACAATTTTTTGTTTCGTTCAATATTGCGAGGGGCCAGCTTACTTGCCGCTTTAACCTGCTCGTAAGCAACATCAAACTGCTCCTTACTGATGTAATACTGAGCCAGTAAATCGTAGGTTAGGAAGCGGGTATCGTTGCGCTGCAATAAATCTTCGATCAGCAGCTCCGCCTCATCAACTTTGTCCTGGCGGAAAAGCGTTTTAGCCAGACCAATATGCACCCAGGCATGATCGTATTCTTCCTTGAGCCGGCTGAAATAGCGCTCAGCGGTAGCATAATCGCGCAGGTGGATAAGACATTCGCCAATCATTCTTTTAAGACGCGGGTGATATTCTGCTACGCCTTCATCTTTAAGGCTGCGCTCGGCATGATATATCGCCGCAGCGTAATCACCGTTATCCATGCAATGCATGACTTTGTGTAACTTACGGCGGATATTCACCAGGTAATTAAAGCGCTGCTGAACCCGACTGGCATCCAGGGGTTTTACCCAGAAGTCATCCGGTTGCAGTTCGATAATGCAGTTAACCAGTTCCATACTGGTTTCAGCACTTAAGAACACTACGGTAGACTTGTCGCCGATATAATTGTTGTGTTTGAGCTCTTCAAACAGATGGAAACCGTCTTTGTCGCTGCTGACATTAAATGCCAGCAGAACAACGTCAAAGGTGTCTTTCTGACACAGGCGAACGGCATGAAAAGCATTTTGCGCACTGCTCACCTGCTTAACGCCCAGATCCAGCAGGGCCGACTTGATTAGGTCATGAATAAGCGCCTGGTTGTCTACAACCAGTACTTTTAACTCATCAATTGCTTTCGGTAATGGGATTTTATCCATTGTCACAACCACTTAACACGAAATTGCTTTCCTTGTCTGTGCAATGCCCGGCTTGTGGCAGCTCTGTGTTGACCACGTCTGCCACTGCACGAAGCGCTAAACCAGAGGGTATGTATTATCTGATGTTATCCCGAATTTCATAAAACTGCCATACTGATATTTTCCAATCAGTCTCTATTTAGCCGCTTCCGGGCAAAATCCGCGCTTTATCGCGGCGGATCGACCCGTTGAGCCGTAGAGTTATTCACCCTGAACCAACCGGCAATTGAGAATCGATCGCGCCTGGCAGGCAGTACTTCATGGGGAAACTCCTCACTAAGAAATATCACCATTGTACCAGCCAGCGGAGTTACGGAAACCGCTTCGTCCGGCGTTGCCGGCGGATAAATCACCAGTTCCCCGCCGTCTTCCTGTGTCCAGTCAGAATTGAGGTAAAACACCGTCGACAGTACCCGGTTTGATTCGCCCTGAAACGCATCTGTATGCCGTTTATAAAAGCTACCTGGCGGATAATGGGCAAAGTGACTTTCGTAAGAGAACAAGCCCAGGAACAGTCGCTTATTAAGATACGCTTTTAAACAATCCATCCAGTTTAACCACGCTGTGGTCACCGCAGCAGTTCCCTGGATCCAGCATATCTCATCGGTACGAACAAACTTGTTCTGATGATACTGCCCGGCCCGGCCAATCCCGGCGGGATCAAAATTAATCGCCTCCCGGGCATAGGCTGTCAGCCGGGTAGTCAGTGCCGGCGGCAGCGCGGCAGGGATGATACTGTAGCCACGCTGATACAGGTCGTCAGCAATGCGTTCATACAATTCCTCAGGGGCCGTAGACCCGGCAAGAACATGGTTTTCTAAAGAAGTTGTCAACAGAAGGGTTATCCAAATAAATCAGGCGTGTTAAATATACTGAAAACAGCGATTAGACAAGTTATTTTTTATACAAACCGGCACTTTTTGTACCGTCCTGACCGATTACACCTGCACTACTGATCAAATGCCCTGGTAGCAGGGTATAGGTTTGTAATAACTGGAAAACTTGGAGTGCATCACCGGTGCATGCTATGTTGCCAACAGACAAGTCATTTTTGAGAAAGTAGAATGAGCGACGAATTATATACTGAAGATACTGAACACCATCTCGACCTGAGACATCTGACCCTGGATGACTACCAGGATGTGAAGGAGCTCATGGACGATGTTTATCGCAATGTAGGAGGTGCCTGGCCGTATAAAAATTATAAAGCGCAAATCACCACCTTTCAGGATGGTCAGATTTGTATTGAAGACAAAGGA
>JAYZXK010000128.1:0-9872 GCA_036141415.1 Pseudomonadota bacterium | reverse complement strand
GACGCACACATCAGCATCAGCCGGTGGCAACCAAACTGGTCGCGTAAAAAGCCATTATGTTTGCCGTCGCCATGGGTGGTATCGCCCACAATAGGATGACGTAAGTGCAACATGTGCCGCCTTAGCTGATGCTTACGCCCGGTATGCGGTGTTAAACCCAGCCAGGAATACCGAGCCGTGGCATAGCGGCCGACCGCAAACGGCAGTTCATAATGAGCCAGTGGCCAGTAATCTGAATGGGCGGTTTGCGGCGCAACCTGTTTTGTGCGATCGGCATCGGCATACTTATCCCAACGATATTTAAGCGCATAGTCGATCATTCCGGCCGAGTTTACATAGCCCCTGACCAGCGCCCGATAAGACTTGTGCATGCCATTACTCATCATTTGTGCATTCATTGCCGAAGCCGTTTCGCTATCCAGCGCAAACAACAGTAATCCAGCGGTTGGCCGATCCAGCCGGTGCAGCGGATACACATGCCTTCCTAGTTGGTCGCGCAACAACTGCACCGCAAAGCGGGTTTCATGTTTATCTATCGGGCTGCGATGCACCAGTAAACCAGCTGGCTTATATATGGCTACAATGTGCTCATCCTGATACACCACATTTAATTCGTTGTTACCCATGGTGAGACTGACTCCAGCTGTCGAAACGCGCCAGAACCCGTTGTACAGGAAGATGTTTACCCTGCCAGGTAACTTCAGCCATGGGCTGAATTTGCATGGGTGGGGGTAAGGTATTAGCTTTCAGCAAAGCCTGTAAGCGCGGAATAAAGATAAACTGTAGCCACTGCTCATAAGCAAGGGTGTCGCAAGCGAAGGGCTGCTGGCTGGCCAGCGCATCTTTTGAAGGCATGACCGCCGACCACAAACCCGCAGCTTTTAATATTTCTTCCAGCTCAAACAACAAATCTGAGCCCTGCTCAATGGATTTGGGATCATGAATCATTACGCGCTTACTCCAATGCCTGTTACACTATCGGCAAATTTTGTCTTAGTAAAAATCAGCATGAATTCAAAAAGTATTCACTCGCTGAGCGAGTTTTTATTACATGCGGGCACGGATTATCGCATTTTTGATTTAGGTCGTGGAGTTTATCCTGTTGCCTCGCAAACATTTTTAGATATCGAGAACGGTAAAGTTTGCCCTCCCCGCCCTCGTCAGCAACACGCCTGGTATGCCGTGGTGTTCTGGCAAACCAATCCCCAGGCCCAGCGTTATATCTGGTTTGTTAAGTTTCCGCTGGATGAACAGGGTTTATTAATACAGGCGTCGCGCAACCACTTTTTACAAATCATCGTCGATGCGCTGGGTAACCAGATTGCCGGTGAGCAAGGCAGTGATGAATTGCCGGATAACCCCTATACTTTCGTGCCTAGTCAGCAGCTAATGGCGCAGTTTTCAGCCATTGCCCGTCAGGCGCTGAACGATAAGAAAAGCGAGGCACTGGAACAAGCCCGGCAATATTTGCAGGCACCGGCCATTATCGACTGGCAACAATTACCGGTTCAGGCCATTGCCGATCTCGCGGTGGCAATCGATGATAATCAGGCGGCCCACATTATCGAAAACTTCAGACACTTCAGCGAACCGTTTTTAGAAACGTTGTTCAGCAGCCTGGAAAGCGTATCGCTGCCTGACAACCTGCAAACCTTTTTTATTGAGCAGCTCAGTATGGCTGCCGAAGATGAAGCGCAAAAGCACCTCATGCTGGGCCTGCTCAGGGCGTTAAGCACGCCAGAGTATCATCCGCAAATCAACCAGGCGTTGAATGAGCTGTTAGATAAAACATCGCAGCCTGATATGCATTTGCTAAGCGTGATAGCCGGGCGACATGATGCGCAGTTAGATACCTTAACGGCGCAGCGGTTTCTGGAAGCAGCGGCTAAGGCGGATGCCGACGGCGCCTATAAACATGATTTGTTTATTGGCTTGTTTAGCGATTTGGTGCAAATTCCAACGCTGCGCAGAACCATGCTAACCCTGGCCCGGGCACATCAGAATAATCCTTTAATGCAGGCTCCGTTAAACAGCCTTTTCAACAAAGCAGGATAAGGCACGGTGAATTTATTTGATGTATTGCTATTGGTATTACTGTGCGCTGGCGGCGCTTTTTTCTGGCGGATCCGAACCATTTCAGAGTGTGCAAACCAATACCTGCAACGCTACTGCGAACAGCAGCGTTTGCAGTTAGTCAGTGTAGCCAGAAAAACCACCCGCCCAATGCTGTACCGGGGCAAGCTCGATTGGCGCAGCGAGTTTTTATTTGAGTTTTCATCCACCGGCGATGACTGTTATCAGGGCACCTTGCTACTTAATGGACTGACGTTAGTCAAAACGGAAACGCCACCGCATCGAATCAATACTCATTGAATGTAACGCATAAAAAAACGGTGGCATTAGCCACCGTTTTCTCTGGAATTTTGAGACTCCCTCTCAGCGTTAGTGCAATTCTAAGCTTGGCTTATAATCCCGCACGCAATTCCTTCTTACACTGCTTCACAGCAGGCCACCTGTCCTTAGGCGTATCCCTTTCCATTTTCCGTAAAAATCTTTACATCCTGTAAAGTATTCTCCGCTCCTGGAGTTGTCCTTAGCCGTCCTGGCTTATTCCATTCCTGCTGGCATCCCAGCCTCTTCCTTAAATCCTGTTGGTTTATTCCTTTAAACCGGATTCCGTTGGTCTTCCTGACATCGTCATCCTGACGCATTTCCTGTTGCTGCTTCCTGCGCTCTATCGTCCTGATAGGTGCCTTCCTGACTGTTGTCTTCCTGACTACTTTCATCCTAAAAGTTTGTCTTCCTGACAAATCGCATTTCCTTGCGACATGTTTAGATTACGCTGCTGAGAAAAACCTGCCACCGGTGGATTACACAAAACTGCCTGATTCTCACTTATCTCATCTGTGAAAGAATTATTACTTTATAGTTTTCATAGCCTTAACCAAAAGTGTAAGGTAAGGCCGGGCAAAACAAACCGCTTATTCGTACATTTTTGTAGGAAATCTCTTACACAGGAACGGTAATCTGTGTCGCCGGGGAACTCCCACAGCCCTATGCTTTATCAGCTGGCATTACAAACACCTCTCGGACACAAGCCGTTTTGCTGCTCGACAGCGCATAAAGCACAGCATCAGCAATATCTTCTGGGGCAATTTTGTCGTCTTTCGGTTCATCGAAAAATGGGGTGTTAACCATGCCCGGGCAGATGGTCGTGCACTTGCCGCCCCATTCTCGCATTTCCTCCGCCAGGTTCATGCCAAACCCGTAGGCAAACCATTTGGTAGCGCCGTATACCGATCCTTTCAGTGTCATACGACCGGCTGCGGAACTGGTTAACAGAAAGTGCCCTTCACTATCTTTCAGAAAAGGCAGACTGGCTTTAGCCGTATAGAGCAAGCCGTTAACATTGGCCCCTAACATGGTAGACCACTCGTTAACGTCGCCCTCTGCCACGCCAGGAGAGTTTACGCCGGTACCGGCATTAGCAAAGACACCGTCGATACGGCCAAATTTGCTATGGATGTCTGCAAATGCACTGCTTAACGTGTCAAAGTCGCTGACATCCGCTTTTACTGCATAGGCGTTGTCTTCGCCCAGTTCATTCACCAGCTCTTTAAGCTTATCCTGACGTCTGGCCAGCAAGGCAACGTGATAGCCGTTTGCCACCAACGCCCGTGCCGTTGCCTCACCGATACCGCTTGATGCGCCGGTAATGGCGATAACTTTTGCTTTGGATTCTTGAGTTACTGACATTATGACTCCTGCCTGCTAGTTCTGATTACGCTACCAGTTCACTGATCTTGCCGACAAACGCGGGGATGTCGTCAGGGTTTCTGCTAGTTACGAGCTTACCGTCGTGGACAACCTCGTTGTCTTCCCAGGCGGCACCGGCGTTAAGTAAATCGGTTTTAATACTTGGAAACGACGTAACTTTGCTGTCCCGGGCTAATTCTGATTCGATGAGTAACCAGGGACCATGGCAAATTGCACCAATTGCCCTAACGCGGGTTTCAGCGTGTGCGCGTTTTATAAAAGAAACGGCCTGTTCATTGTTGCGCAGGATATCCGGGTTAATCTGACCACCCGGCAACACTACCGCGTCGTAATCACCTGGTGCAGCGGCGGTAACCTGTTTATCAACGGCCACTTCCTCTCCCCAGTTGTCCTGGTCCCAACCCGTTATTGAGGTCTGATCGTTAATAGAAAGGACGTCTACCTCAGCGCCCTGCTCCGCAAGCATTTCTTTGGGTTTAACTAATTCACTCTGCTCAAAGCCACTGGTTGCCAGAATCGCGATCTTTTTACCTTTTAAATTAAATTGATTGCTCATAGTAAACACTCCTGTGACAAACTGGTTTTAAAGTTTTGCATGGTCGACTTTGCAGCAACATCCATTCCAAACCAATAAACAATTGATTTAAATTAAAAATTTTAAATTCATGCGTTTTTACATCAGTCTCTGGAGGAAAGTTTTGCAGTCAGTGTGAAGGACTTACAGGGCGCTGCGATTAGAGCGATTCGCCGTTAGTCAGATATAGTTTATGCGGATATCCGGCAGCAAAATAGCACCTTATGCTGTGCGCAACATCGCATAATAACCGAATGGCTTTGCACAATATTGGCTTTAGAAGACAGAAGAAAATGGCATCTCACTATCGTCCGATTGTAATTTGGTTTCACTGGCTGATGGCCATAATGCTGGTTATTGTCTGTTTATCGATGGAATTTATCAGCCTTTACCCAAAAGGTAGCAGTGGTCGGACACTGATGTTATCCACGCATTACCTGTTAGGTCTGGTCATCCTTATACTGGCAGTCATCAGGTTGTGGTTATGGTGGCGCAGTGAGCCGATTGAAAAGCCCGATCATGGACACGTGCAAAAGTATGTAGCGAGGGCGGTTTTCATACTGCTATATGGCCTTATGATCACCTTACCGATAATTGGTTGGGTGGATATTGGCTTGTGGAATGTTTCAGTTTCCGCTTTTGGCTGGCAACTGCCACAAATAGCGTCACCAGACAGCGTTATGGCGGAAGAGTTATCTCAAATTCATATTCTGATGGCAAAAACCGGCTATGGGCTCGTTGGGCTGCATGGCACTGCTGCCCTTTATCATCACTTCATATTAAAAGATGCCACACTGAAAAGGATGTTACCACGCTTCCGCCAGCGGGCTTAGCTGGCAGCCAGAGCCTGACTAACGCGATCGTAAAACCTTGGGCCAACTTAAGTTCAAGAGTCATCCGGCTTTATCTTTTGAGAATTTACCTTTTTACCAGCCGTTAAATATTACGGGTCGTTCCAGACACAGAAACCGGGCTGCCTTTTTTCTCAGACAGGCTAACCTTGATCACTGAAGGTGCTCCCATGTCTTCGCCTTGACGAATAATAAACTGGCCGTTGTGGGGCCATTTGGCATCTCGCAGATAACCCGCAAAGGCAGCCGCTGCAGCTCCAGTAGCCGGATCTTCAATAACGCCACCCGAGGCAAAAGCGTTTCTGACTACAAACACCTGCGGACTCTCAATATACACCAGCATAATGGTTACCAGCCCCAGCGCCTCCATAACAGCTTTACCTGCTGTCAGAGAGTACGCCATGCTGGCCAGGGTTTGTCTGCTTTGTAGGGGCAATACAATGTGGTTTGAACCGCCATGAATATAAGCCGGAGATAATCGTGCGTCGAGATCCTGTTCAGAAAAGCCGAAAAGGTTAAGCATCTGGGTGAGCTCATCTTTGGTAACCGACCGACTATGAGTAGGTGGTGACGTTAACGTCGCCGCAACGCCTTGCTCGGTTTGCTCTGCACTAACGGTTATTTCTGTGCTGTTGATAGTGAGTTTATACTCACCGGCACCTGCGTGTTCACCTAACACGGCGCCAAGCGCTATGGTGGCATGGCCGCAAAATGGCACCTCGGATTCAGGCGAAAAATAACGTACCCGCCAGGCTGATTCATCTTCCGCAAGAGGATAAGCAAAGGCGGTTTCTGAATACCCCACCTCAGCTGCAATGCTACGCATCTCACTTTCTATCATTGGGTCTTTAAGTAACACCACACCGGCTGGGTTGCCACCTTTGTTGCCATCGCTGAATGCGGCAATGCGTTGTACGTTCATAACTGTTCCTTACGCGGTAAATTAACGGGCTAATAGTTTTTATAGAATATCACTGGCTACACCCTATTTTCACTGCCATTTAATAAGCCTAACCTTGCTTTTTCCTTTCATATACAGGTAAATTCAATGAATAACCTTTAATTTAAAAATCAGTTATGACAAAACAGATTGACCACCTCGATAAAGCCATTTTAACTGTGCTGGATAACAATGCCCGATTAAGTCTGGCAGAAATAGGTAAAGCGGTAGGCCTATCTGGCCCCGCCGTTGGCGAGCGGATGAAAGCATTGCGACATAAAGGGGTAATCGATGGTTTTGGCGTGCGGCTGGATATGCGAGCGCTGGGTTACAGCATTCAGGCGCTGGTAAGAATCAAGCCGAAGTCCGGGCAGATAAGAAAAGTGGAAAAACTGATTAGCGACGAGTCCCGCTTTATGGCCTGCGATCGGGTAACCGGTGAGGACTGTTTAATTGCACGCCTGGCCTTGCGGGATATCGCAGAACTCGATGACATTATGTTTCCGTTACATGAATGTGCCGATACCAACACCTCCATCGTTAAGTCGTTGTTGTTCGAGCCGCGGCTGCCGCAGATCAATATCAGTAAAGCGGCACGCTAATGTTTATTGCCCGGTCGGGCTGATTGCTGCTCAGGAAGTTGATTCAGTCGTGTCACCATAGCATCGGCTTCCTGCTTGATCACGCGGTCTGCGTCAATATCACTGAGAGGCTCAAGCGAATCCCGCTTAAGATAGCCGTCAGTAATCATAGACAAATAACGGCCGCAGCAAACCCGCAAAAACGAGGTGAAGTTGCCAACGTCATGATCGGCATCGAGTGACTCCAGATACAGTCTTGAAATCAACTGGCTCACACTCAGTTCGTCCCGGCTGGCGATTTCCTGCAGCACATTCCAGAAAAAAGTCTCCATGCGGATAGACGTCACCACGCCGTCTATTCGCATTGAACGGGTAGTACTCGTCCACAAAGACGGATCGGCATTAATGAATAATCCACACACAGACTTCTTCCTCTACTTTACTTAAAACAATGC
Source organism: Pseudomonadota bacterium (assembly GCA_036141415.1). Classification (GTDB taxonomy): domain Bacteria; phylum Pseudomonadota; class Gammaproteobacteria; order Enterobacterales; family Alteromonadaceae; genus Alteromonas. The sequence goes on along the minus strand of JAYZXK010000128.1, from coordinate 2,694 downwards.
CATAAACTGACTTAACAGAGCCGGATGAGCCGGCCATGCCGGGCCCGTCACCAGCTTACCGTCGGTGATAGCTTCATCCATATTCACAGCAACATAAGTGGCCCCTGCCAGTTTTATTTCCGGCTCGCATGCCGGGTAGGCAGACACTTGCTTGCCTTCCAGCACACCCGCCGCAGCTAGTAATTGCGGGCCATGACAAATCGAGCTAACCGGTTTATCAGCGGTAAAAAACGCTGTTACCAACGCAATGACATCCGCATTCAGCCGCAGATATTCTGGCGCCCGGCCGCCGGGAATATACAACCCATCATAATCTTCGGCCTTAACTTCTGCAAAGGTCGCATTTAGCGTAAAGTTATGGCCCGGCTTTTCGGTGTAGGTCTGATCGCCTTCAAAATCGTGAATTGCCGTTTTAATGGTATCCCCTGCCGATTTATCCGGACACACCGCATCAACCTGATGGCCACAGGCCTGCAGGGTTTGAAATGGCACCATGTTTTCATAGTCTTCGACAAAATCACCGGTGATCATCAGGATCTTGCTCATAGTGTTACCTCGATAGTAAGTTAATGAATGCTGGTTGTTATACAAACACAGTTACATCACAGGCAGGTAACAACATAGTACTACATGATTAATATGCGTATGGAAAAGCGAGAACTTCAGTGAGATGTGAGCATCCCCCTGGTAGTCAATCAGGCCTTAAGCTCATCGTTAAAATAGCCGATAGCCAGCTGTTGAGCCCGGCTATTCACTTTTGCGGTTGTTTTATCCCGAAACCGAATATACAGGGCAATGCAGGCTTTAAAGGCCGGGATAAGGGTATCTCTTTCAGCCGTAGCAACCGTTTGTTTAAGCTCAGCGGCAAAGGCCGGCAGGCGCTTTTCGATGGTACGTACTCCCGATGGAGTGAGCCCGGCCTGTTGCAATGCCAGCGGCGATAACACCACAGTACGTATGAAAGACAAAAACTCCAGTGCCTCGAAGTATTCCCCCCGGGCAATTTTTCCTGCGCCGTAGTGAACCCAAATCCAGAAGCGATCTTCTATCCACTGGCAATCCGGTTGCGGATACCCGTAATCAGAGCTGGCATAAATATCTGAAAGCGACGATGAACGCTCCCAGACAACCTGGGTATTGTCGACCCGCTGAGCTACATCCGCTAGCGATACAAATTTAAAATCAACGTGTACGAGCGACGGGTTACTTTGAGGTAACTCATACAGAGCAATAATCAGTCTCGGCTCCCCCACATGCTCGCCGGTAAAGCCTTCGATATAACCCGGCACAGCGTTTACCAGTTTAAACCGCTCGGTCATCACTTCATCAGTAAACGCCGGTTCAATGGCAATAACCAGATCCAAATCACTGTACTGGTCCATCTGATTGCTGGCGAACGAACCACTCGCGCCGATAGCGTTTACGCGCTCATCGCCCGAAAAAACATGAATAATGTCGGCTAACAGTTGCTGATGTGCTGTGGGGAGGGTGCTTGGATATTTCATATTTTACCTATCAGGATTGATGTTAAGAACTGCCGGAGACAGTTAGTGCGGTAAAATTAGCGCAGCATTACAACTTAAGGGATTTTCTCCAGGGATTCAATAGCTCTTAAATTTCCACAAATGCACATAATTGCTGTAAAAGAACCCACCGTGTTGCTGCTAGTCGAATCGCCCTTTTAATTCGCTGCGTCATCCCAATAATACTTGGTATGCAAACTAACAGGTATTTTCATGACTGAATCCTTGCCCCTGTCGATTCTCGACCTCGCTCATGTCGCCCAAGGCAGCTCCGTACGCGACGCTCTGCTGCGCAGTCAGGCCATCGCACAAACGGCTGAAAAAGCCGGTTTTACCCGTTACTGGCTGGCGGAACACCATGGTATGCGGGCTGTGGCCAGTGCCGCGACGGCGGTATTGTTATCCAGTGTGGGCGCAGTAACCAACCGTATTCGTATTGGTTCTGGTGGTGTTATGCTGCCCAATCATGCGCCACTGGTGATTGCCGAACAATTTGGCACCCTTGCCGAGCTTTATCCTGAGCGGGTAGATTTAGGTTTAGGCCGGGCTCCGGGTACTGATATGGCCACCGCTCGCGCGCTGCGTCGCGATATTCAGGGCGATGCCGAGCGCTACCCCGAGGATGTTGCTGAGCTTCAGCGACTGCTTGGCACGCCTGAAGAAGGCCAAAAGCCTATTGCTGTGCCCGGCGCCGGCACTCACGTGCCAATTTGGTTACTCGGTTCCAGTTTATATTCAGCTCAGCTTGCTGCCCACATGGGATTGCCGTTTTCCTTTGCATCGCACTTCGCGCCCGACATGCTCGGTGATGCCATTAGTATTTACCGCGCAAACTTTAAACCCTCTGCGCAGTTGGCCGAGCCCTATGTGTCGGCGGGTGTGATGGCGGTTATCGGCGATAGTGAAGACCACGCCAAGCAGTTGTTTACCTCGGTACAGCAACAGTTTGCTAACTTGCGCCGTAATGCTAACAACCCCATGCCACCACCTGTGGAAGACATCCGTCTTGAGCTTAACGAAATGGAAATCCGCGGCATTAATAGTACGCTGCGTTACGCGCTGGTGGGCGATAAGGCTGCGGCAGAGGAACAGCTTAATCGGTTTGTGGCAGCATTCGGCGTAGATGAGGTGATTATTTCCTTTCCTATTTTCGAGCAAGCCCGGGTATTAC
>JAYZXK010000127.1:0-9031 GCA_036141415.1 Pseudomonadota bacterium | reverse complement strand
GCCCTTGTTCATCATCGAATAAACGGGATTCTCATGGATAAAGTACTCATAGCTAACCGCGGTGAAATTGCGCTGCGGATCCTGCGAGCGTGCAAAGAGCTTGGGATTAAAACGGTAGCCGTGCACTCCACCGCCGACCGTAATCTTAAACATGTATTGCTTGCTGATGAATCAATTTGTATCGGTAATGCATCCGCCACCGAAAGTTACCTTAACATTCCGCGTATTATTGCGGCGGCAGAAGTCACTAATTCAATCGCTATTCATCCGGGTTATGGCTTTCTGGCTGAAAACGCGGACTTTGCCGACGCGGTAGAAAAAAGCGGCTTTATTTTCATTGGTCCGAAAGCAGACACCATCAACCTGATGGGCGACAAAGTCTCTGCAATTAACGCCATGAAGAAAGCGGGTGTACCCTGCGTACCAGGTTCCGACGGCCCGTTAACCGACGACGCAGAGCGCAATAAAACCATTGCCAAGCGCATCGGTTACCCGATCATAGTTAAAGCTGCCGGTGGCGGTGGTGGTCGTGGTATGCGAGTAGTGCGCAGTGAAGCCGAACTGATTAAATCCATCGAAACTACGCAGGCAGAAGCGGGTGCCGCTTTTGGTAATAGCGTTGTTTATATGGAAAAATTCCTCGAAAACCCACGCCACGTCGAAATACAGGTACTGGCTGATGGCCAGGGCAATGCTATCCATCTGGGCGAACGTGATTGCTCCATGCAGCGTCGTCACCAGAAAGTGGTAGAAGAAGCCCCTGCACCGAGTATTTCTGAGCAAATGCGCAATAAAATTGGCGATCGTTGCCGCAAAGCCTGTATCGAAATTGGCTATCGTGGTGCCGGTACCTTTGAGTTCCTCTACGAAAACGGCGAATTCTATTTCATCGAAATGAACACCCGTATTCAGGTAGAACATCCGGTATCAGAAATGATCACAGGCGTTGATTTGGTCAAAGAACAACTGCGCATTGCAGCCGGTCAGCCGCTGTCTATCGATCAGTCGCAAATCCAGATCCGTGGCCACGCCATTGAGTGCCGGATTAACGCTGAAGATCCTGACTCATTTATTCCCAGCCCGGGTAAAATCGAAATGTTCCACCCACCCGGTGGCTTAGGCGTGCGCTGGGATTCGCATATTTATGCCGGGTACTCCGTGCCGCCCTACTACGATTCGATGATTGGCAAGCTTATCACTTACGGTGAAAGCCGGGATGAAGCGATTGCCCGTATGCGCCATGCGCTGGACGAACTGGTGGTTGACGGCATTAAAACCAACATTCCATTGCAGCAACGCATAATGGCCGACGAGAACTTCTATGCAGGGGGGACCAACATCCACTACCTCGAGAAGAAGTTAGGTCTGAGCTAATCAGAGCAATATCAGACAATTAGACAAAAGGCATTCTTCGGAATGCCTTTTTTGTTGGTTATTCTATTTTGTCGATTAACTGAATCGTTTTTTTTGATTACTAATATTTTACGTAAGCCATTATATTTAAAGTATATTAGACTTTAGTTTAATTTACACCAACTGTTATGGTATTGACCCATCGTAGTTGTTGGTGACCTTTGTTAAAGGTACTTCTCCACTTGTTAGCCGGCGTCTTTGCCGGCTTTTTTCTTTGTTGTCCCCGTTCAACGACAATAATATTTACTGGTTGTAAAAGCTATATTTAAGCTACACTGCGTTTTTTAGCTATGAGTTTTTATCTATCCAATGGCAAATCTGAGCACCGAGCTGACCTGCTTTGTCGGATGTCTCATCCTCTTTTTCACGCCGCCTGGAAAGGCAGCCGAGCCGATCGGTGAACCGGCTGGTGAACCGGCTGGCTTCTACCAGCAAAAACTTGATGTACAGGTCCGCTATGACAATCGTTCAGACCGCAGTAATCGCTCACAGTTTCGGCTACGATTTTATCCTCAACTTAATCTGAATGAGCAATGGAGCCTGCACAGTTTTGTCGTCACCGGCGATGACTTTAGTTCCAGTCACAACACTTTTGGTGATGAAGATAGCGACCAGATTGCAGTCAGACGTATTTATCTGCGTCGCACTCATGCACTGGGTAAAACCGAATTTGGCGTTATTCCTACCTACAAAGGCCGTATCTCGGCCACCGGGATGTCGAAAGACGGCTGGTTTCAGGGGATTCGTCATGTCTACGAGGCACAGCCGGGCCATAAACTGGAGTTAGTAGCAGGCGCTATTAACAGTACAGACCCGAATAAGGCGCTATCTCTTGCCGATGATTTTAACCTCTTTGAGTTTGAGTACAGCGCTACCATCAATGAACAATTCAGTATGGAATTTGGTGTAGAGCGTATTATTGAAGGTAATTATCTGCGCAGTGAAGTACGTTTTCACCAGTCTGATAGAGTGTGGTTTGCTGAGTTTGTCAGGCGTGTTGACGACGCAGAGAACAAACTGGTGCTCGGCCTCGACAGTGAATTTTCCCTCGGTCAGTACCCTGTTGAGATGTATGCCTATTATGCTTATGTCAGTGCTGACTTCGGCCAGCGGGCTGAGCTGACTGAAGACTACCTGGGTACCGGTCATGGTGGTTCGGTAGAATTATCTGGTGCACTGCCCGTATTCGACCTTGACTGGTTTTCCAGAATCGATATGGTAGATAGCACCCGGCGTATTCTGCTTGGGATTAAACGGTCCTTCTGATGACTCAGGAATGTTGCCTGCCAAACAGCCAGAAAGCAAAACGTTTGGTCATAAACGGCATCAGTACATAAGACATCAATATCATTAGCGCCGCTGTAACCAGCAGAGTGCGCAGCAGCAGCGGTAGTGACGCAAGCCATGGCCCGAACAGCCAGAAAATCAGGGTGGCGGCCGGGTAGAGCGCCAGCCAGCTAACTATAGTCATTTTATATCTTGGTGGCGGCTTAACCGGATTTTGTGAGGGTAAACTAAACCAGGTCACCAGCCCGGAAACCTTTTCCCGTTCGGTCGGCGAAATCAGCAGTGCTTCGAGCTTTTGCAGCATCTCGGCCCGTTCGGCTGAGTTTTCCCATACTGCCAGACTGGCCTCATCAGCAAATTTAAAAATCATCCGGTATTCCGGATCTTCAGGACTCACCGGACGAAACAGGGTAGCGCCCATATAGCCGTCGAACTCACTCGCCCGGCGTGACATCTCATCACTTAAGGATTCAAACGCCGTAACAGCTTCGGGTTTTACCCGTCTGGACACAATTACGGTAACGGGCTGTTGGGATGGGGTATTCAAAAGGCACCTCGGATGACATAAAACGACTCGTAGTAGTGTCAGCGCAGCATAAATAATACCGACTCTCTAAAATGCACAAAATATTCTGGTTTACCTAATATTTTCAGATAGTTAAAAATAATAATCAGCATAAAAGGTTGCTACGTACACGGCAGGTTAATTGCTAGAATTGGCAGGTTTAATCATTTGATCACTTTTAATCTGTCGGGCCGCCCTCGTTGAACTTTTTCAGTCGATAAGCCAGTGCCGGGCGGGTAAGATTAAGCAACCGGGCCGCCGCCGAAACATTATCGTTAGTCATAGCCATGGCCCGGTTTATCAGTTGCTCTTCAATGGAATCCAGGCCGATTTGCTGCTCAATCAACGTATCCACCCAACCTTCCGTAGTTTTTATATTGCTCGGCTTCACCACCTGGCCGTCTGAATACACATGGGTATCGTCGGCATTGCCCGCTTCGGGGCCAACACTGGCAAACAGCGATTCCAGCGAAATGGTTTCGTGGTTATCAGTCAGGATAACACCGCGCTCAATCACGTTCTCAAGCTCGCGGATATTACCCGGCCAGGAATAATTTTTAATAAACCGCCAGGACTTATCCGATAGACCCAGCGTGCGTTTTGAGTAGTCGTTGTGAAACTTAGCCAGGAAGTGTTCCACCAGCAACGGCAGGTCATCCAGTCGATCGCGCAGCGGCGGGATCTGCACCGGAAACACGTTTAACCGATAAAACAAATCGGCGCGGAATTTACCGTCTTTCACCGCCTGCTCCAGGCTTTCATTAGTCGCGGCAATCACCCGTACATTCACTTTACGGGTATTCACACCACCTACCCGCTCAACCTCACTTTCCTGCAGTACGCGGAGCAACGAGGCTTGTGCCCGTGGTGTTAGTTCAACGACTTCATCGAGGAAAATCGTACCGCCGTCAGCGCGCTCAAAGCGCCCGGCACGAGACTGATTAGCGCCGGTGAACGCGCCCTTTTCCACCCCAAATAGCTCGGCTTCAATAAGCTCCTGAGGGATGGCCGCACAGTTAACGGCTACAAACGCTTGTTCAGCGCGATCGCTGCGTAAATGCACGCTACGGGCGATCACTTCCTTGCCAACGCCGGTTTCCCCCAATAGCAGCACTGACACTTTACTCTGCGCAGCTTTATCGATTTTTTTGCAGGCATTTTTATAGTCCGGCGAATCGCCAATGCCGTAATACTGCCCCTGATGACGGGCCAGGCTGCTCCGTAGCGACTTCACCTGGGATTGCAGGCTGTAAAGCTCCTCGATTATTGGCTCGGCGGTAAAATATCTGGAGAATTCGGCAGCATCTTCCCACTCACTGGCCGGTTTGCCGACTATCAGGCAGCGTTCATCACCACAGCCACGACAGCTCACCTCACGAAAGATAATTTCCTGACCCATAATCGCCGAAGTATAAGCGCAGGCGTAACCCAATAACGACCAGCATGCCGGTTCGTCGATTTGGCCAAGCTCGGTTTGCACAATCTCTACTTCCCAGGAATCCACCCACTCCAACTCGCCATAAAAATGGCCGCTTTGTTTATCGATTTCTATTTTTATCGGGCGATTTTTTACCATTCCTCGCAGTGAATGTAATTGCGGGCCAGTCCAGAACAAGGTTATATCGTCGCTATCCGGCCGTAATCGTCTGGCCAGTTCGGCATCGCGTAAACCACCCTGATAACCGAGACGCATAAAAAAACCTTTGGCTCTTTCCAGGCCAATACTATTGACTAATTCGCGCCGAAACGCAGCAAGAGCCGGGAGTTGCATAAACAAAATCCGCTGTTCGCCAAACCAGATCTTGCCTTCGGTGCTCTCAAACTGAATCAATGACGTGAGATCCTGGATATCCACATCATTAAGCTTTGCTTCGAATTCAATGGTCATGGTTTCCCCTGCAAATAGCTGTTGAACACTGACAACTCGGTCAGATGTAAACCATATGTAAAACCTTAAATGACAAGAAATCAACTAAATGATCATATTTTCGAATGCAGCAAGAATTTAAAATTTAATCAAATGATCAAAAAGTAGGGTTTGCTTAATCATTTGATTAAATATTATGGATATGAAGAAGTGTGTTCGAGTGGCGATGCACGTTTTCTGCGCCCGAATGCTTTATATAAACTACTCCTCTATCAACAAGTTAACAACATATTTAAACATTTTATTAACCTCTGGCACAGCCGTTGCTCTGGTCACTGCACTGCATCAAAAAAATTTTTCTTTGGTGCCGGAGACTTAAGCATTTAACGCGGAGCTACAGTGCATGTCTGACTATGTGATCACCGAGCAACTCAACCAACAAAGTTTTACCTGTCAGCAGGGCGAGTTTGTGCTCAAAGCCATGGAGAACCATGGGCTTCATGCCATCGCAGTTGGGTGCCGGGGCGGCGGCTGTGGTGTATGCCGGGTCAAAGTGATTGCTGGCAGCTACGAATGCGCACGCATGAGTAAAGCGCAGGTCTCCACAGAACAACAACAACAGGGGTACGCATTGGCCTGTCGGCTTAAGCCCACCAGCGATTTGATCATTGAATGCAGCCCCTCACCACTGGCTATAACTGGCATTACCGACGTAGCCACGGCAAAACCAAAACACACCGAGGTAATAAAATGAGAAAAGGCGTATTACGTCCAGGGCACATTCAGTTGCGCGTACTGGATCTTGAAGCATCAGTCCAACATTACGTTGAGTTGTTAGGCTTACACGAAACCGACCGTGACGAACAAGGCCGGGTGTATTTGAAAGCCTGGAGCGAGGTAGATAAGTTCTCGCTGGTTTTGCGGGAAGCCAATGAACCCGGCATGGACTTTATGGCCTTTAAGGTGGTCGACGATGCCACCCTTGAAACCCTGACCGCAGACATTGAGGCCTTTGGCCTGGAAGTCACTCACAAAGCCGCCGGAGACTTAAAGGATTGCGGCCGCCGCATTCAGTTTACTGCGCCTTCCGGCCACGTGTTTGAGTTATACGCAGAAAAAACCTATACCGGCAAATGGGGGGTTGAAGAAACCAATCCGGAAGCCTGGCCCAGAGCCCTTCGCGGTATGAAGGCCGTGCGTTTTGATCACTGCCTGCTGTATGGCGATGAACTGGCCAAAACTTTTGATCTGTTTGTGGACGTACTGGGCTTTTATCTGGCCGAACAGGTAATCGATCCTGACGGCAACCGGATTGCTCAGTTTCTGACGCTGTCGATGAAGGCCCATGACATTGCTTTTATTCAGCACGAAGAAAAAGCCAAATTTCACCATGCGTCGTTCTTTCTTGAAACCTGGGAAGACATCCTCCGTGCCGCAGACCTTATCAGTATGACCGACACCTCGCTGGATATTGGCCCTACGCGGCACGGCATTACCCACGGTAAAACCATCTATTTCTTCGATCCGTCCGGTAACCGCAACGAAGTCTTTGCCGGCGGCGATTATATGTACCCCGACCATAATCCCATCACCTGGAAAGCTGAGGATTTGGGCAAAGCCATTTTCTATCACGACCGTGTGCTCAACGAGCGCTTTCTTACGGTTTTAACTTAACTCATCAATACAGGACTCGCTGTGAAAGAAGTTAAACATTATATCAACGGCCAGTATGTTGGCTCCGCCAGTGGCAGGATGTTCGATAACATCAACCCGGCAACGGGTGAGGTGATAAGCCAGGTGCATGAAGCCGGGGAAGCCGAAGTAGACGCCGCGGTGCAAGCCGCCCGCGCCGCCTTAAATGGCCCCTGGAGCAAAATGACCCTCGACGAGCGCAGTAAAATTCTGCACGCCGTGGCCGATGGCATAAACGCCCGTTTCGATGAGTTTTTAGAAGCGGAGTGTGCCGATACCGGCAAGCCCAAATCGCTGGCCAGTCACATTGATATACCTCGTGGCGCGGCCAACTTTAAGGTGTTTGCCGATATGGTGAAAAACGTCGCTACCGAGGCCTTTGAAATGGCCACGCCCGACGGCACCGGCGCGCTCAATTATGCTGTGCGTCGCCCCAAAGGCGTCATTGGGGTTATCAGCCCGTGGAATCTGCCGCTGCTGCTGATGACCTGGAAGGTGGGCCCGGCACTGGCCTGTGGCAACACCGTTGTAGTAAAGCCATCCGAAGAAACGCCCACCACCACTGCACTACTTGGCGAAGTCATGAAAGAGGCGGGTGTACCCGATGGCGTTTATAACGTGGTGCAGGGTTATGGCGGCGACTCCGCCGGCGCTTTCCTTACCGCTCACCCGGATGTGGATGGCTACACCTTTACCGGCGAAACCCGCACCGGCGAACTGATTATGCAGAACGCCGCCAAAGGCGTGCGCGACATTTCACTGGAACTGGGTGGCAAAAACGCCGGTATCGTCTTTGCCGACTGCGACATGGACAAAGCGATTGAAGGCACCATGCGCTCAGCATTTGCTAACTGTGGCCAGGTTTGTCTGGGCACCGAGCGAGTCTATGTCGAGCGCTCAATTTTCGATGAGTTTGTTAGTCGGTTAAAAGCTGAGGCGGAAAAACTGGTCATCGGCCCGCCGGATGACGCTACCGCCAATCTTGGCCCGCTGATCAGCCAAAAACAGCGCGACAAAGTGCTGTCTTACTACCAGCAAGCAGTTAACGATGGTGCAACGGTTGTTACCGGTGGCGGCATTCCGGATATGCCTGATGCGTTGAAAAATGGCAGCTGGATCCAGCCGACCATCTGGACCGGTTTAAATAACGACTCTACCGTTATCAACGAAGAGATTTTTGGCCCCTGCTGTCATATTCAGCCGTTCGATACCGAAGAGGAAGCCATTGAACAGGCCAACCGCTTGCCCTATGGCCTGGCCAGCGCCATCTGGACTGAAAACCTCAGCCGTGCGGCACGGGTGGCCGGACAGGTAGAAGCCGGCATCGTCTGGGTTAACAGCTGGTTCCTGCGTGACTTACGCACTGCCTTTGGCGGTAGCAAGCAATCAGGCATTGGTCGTGAGGGTGGTGAGCACTCACTGGAGTTTTACACCGCACTCAAAAATATCTGTCTGAAGTTGTAGGAACAAAGATGACAGCACCCGGCAGTAACACCAGAGCGGAAATAGGCCAAACCATTCAGGCTGCAGGTTGGCAAACCAATCTTCACGATAAAGGCGAGGGGTTTCCGGTTATGCTGATCCATGGCTCGGGCCCCGGCGTTACCGCCTGGGCAAATTGGCGTCTCATTATCCCTGAGCTTGCCAGACAGCGCCGGGTGATCGCACCGGATATGCTCGGCTTTGGTTACAGTGAACGCCCGGCCGATGGTCAGTACCACAAAAGCCGCTGGGTCGAGCATGCCATTGGTGTGCTCGATGCGCTGGACATTGAACAGGCCGATATCATTGGCAATTCATTTGGTGGCGGGCTGGCTTTAGCACTGGCTATCGCGCATCCCAAGCGGGTGCGCCGCATCGTGCTGATGGGCAGTGCTGGCGCAAGTTTCCCGTTAACACCTGGTCTGGATGCCGTGTGGGGCTACGAGCCCTCGCTGGACAACATGCGCAAGCTACTCAACATCTTTGCTTATGATCGCTCAAGGGTCACTGATGAACTGGCGCAACTGCGCTATGAAGCGAGTATCCAGCCTGGCTTTCAGGAGGCCTTTGCCGCCATGTTTCCGGCCCCGCGCCAACGCTGGATAGAAATGCTGGCAAGCCCCCTGGGCGCGCTGGCCAGTCTGCCTCACCAAACACTTCTGGTGCATGGCCGCGACGACCAGGTGATCCCACTAGCTGCCTCACAAACTCTACTAGAACTGCTA
>JAYZXK010000126.1:0-6231 GCA_036141415.1 Pseudomonadota bacterium | reverse complement strand
GAAGACTACGCCCTGGTCCAGACGGCCTTTATGCAACAGTGCAATGGATACGGCAAAGTGAGGGATGCCTTTAATGAAATTGGTGGTGCCGTCGAGTGGATCAATAACCCACTGGAATTCGGTGCTTTCGCCTACGGTTTCGCCACTTTCTTCACCTAAAAAGCTATGCTCGGGGTACGACTGCTTAATTTTGTGAATAATTGCCATCTCGGCTTCTTTGTCGATTTGGGTAACATAATCGTTCGCGCCCTTTACCTGTTTAACCAGGTCGTCACGATTTTCGAAACCACGGACAATAATAGAGCCAGCCACGCGCGCAGCGCGCACCGCAATGTTCAGCATCGGATGCATAACAAAACCACCAATTGTAAAAGATCAAAAAATAAACGCCGCGGAGTGTACCAGTTCCACTTCACAATGCAATGCCAGCACAGACGAAATACGCAGCTAAGCGGTGAGAATGTGTAAGCGGTATGCTACACTCTGCGCCATTTACAGCCGCACTCTTTTAAGCATGTTAGAAAATATCAGAATTGTATTAGTAAATACGTCACATACCGGCAATATCGGTTCTACCGCCCGGGCGATGAAAACCATGGGCTTAAGTAACCTGTACCTGGTGGATCCGGTTAGCCCGCCTGATGGCAAAGCCAGTGCACTGGCGGCCGGTGCCGGCGATGTATTAGCGAATGCTAACACCGTGAGTAAACTGGAAGATGCGGTGGCAGGCTGTGGTCTGGTTGTTGGCACTTCAGCCCGCTCAAGAACCTTAAGCTGGCCTATGCTGGAACCACGCAGTTGTGGTGAAAAACTGATAAAAGAGGTGAGTAACTATCCGGTGGCACTGGTGTTTGGTCGTGAAAACAATGGCCTCACCAATGAAGAGCTTCAGCAATGTCATTTTCACGTATGCATTCCGGCCAATCCCGATTATAGCTCATTAAACCTCGCGGCAGCGGTGCAAACCTTGTGTTATGAAATACGCATGGCGTTCCTGAATAAAGATGCCATCCCAACCGAAGAAACGGAATATCCGTTAAACGATGACCTGGAGCGTTTCTATGTGCACCTGGAATCGACGTTAAAAAAAGTCAGTTTTATCAATGAAAATCACCCGGGCATAGTAATGACCCGCCTGCGACGCTTATTTAACCGGGCCCGCCCGGAGTCCCAGGAGCTGAATATCTTACGCGGTATTCTGGCATCAGTGGATAAATCAGCCGGGAAATAGCCATGTTCAGCCGAATGAAAGAAGATATCAAAGCGGTCTTTCACCGCGATCCGGCGGCGCGAAATGCTTTTGAAGTACTGACCAACTATCCTGGATTGCACGCAGTTTGGTTACACCGGATAAGCAACAAGCTATGGCGGCTGGAGTTGAAATGGCTGGCCCGCTCGCTATCGACTTTCAGCCGCTGGCTGACCGGCATCGAAATCCACCCAGGGGCCACCATCGGTCGGCGCTTCTTTATTGACCACGGTATGGGCGTAGTGATTGGCGAAACGGCTGATATTGGTGACGATGTCACCCTTTACCACGGAGTTACCCTGGGCGGCACTACCTGGCATGCAGGCAAGCGCCACCCAACCCTCGAAAATAACGTAGTTGTCGGGGCGGGTGCTAAGGTGTTAGGACCTATCACCATTGGTGAAGGGGCAAAGATCGGCAGTAATTCTGTGGTGGTAAAAGATGCACCGCCTGGGACCACTGTGCTTGGTATACCGGGGCACATTCTGCAGCCAGCCAAAGAAACCGATACCGGTAAGGAAAAACGTAATGCTATTGCTAAAAAGTACGGCTTTGACGCTTACGCGGTAGCCTCTGATAACCCTGATCCGGTGGCCAATGCCATGGGCATAATGGTAGAGCATATTCACGCTATGGATGGTCGTATTGAGGAGCTGTGCCAGGTTATTCAGGGTATGGGCGGCGAGGTATCCAAGGAACGTCTTAGTGCGATGACCGCAGAAGACTTCGCCAGCACCGGCATCTCGCCGGTGGTGCCTAATTCTAAGCAGGAAAATCACGACGAATTCGATCCGCAGATCTGAATACCTGAGTAAGTAGTAGGGTTTAATACTTGACCAAATTACTCAGGTATGGAACAATTTTATCATTGTTCACTATCCGTATTTGGTTATGAAACTGACTTCAAAAGGCCGCTACGCAGTAACGGCAATGTTAGACGTGGCACTCCATTCCAAGCAAGGACCGGTTTCGCTGGCTGATATTTCTGCCAGGCAGGAAATTTCTCTTTCTTACTTAGAGCAGCTTTTTTCGCGTTTACGCAAAGAAAGCCTGGTTCTGAGTGTACGAGGGCCAGGCGGCGGTTATCAGCTTGGCCGGGAGGCAGAGCTTATTGCCATCGGCGAGGTGATCCGTGCGGTGGACGAGTCTGTAGACGCCACCCGCTGCCGGGGGCAGGGCGATTGTCAGGCCGGCGAACGGTGTCTTACCCATAGCCTGTGGCAGGACCTTAGCGATCGTATCAGCCAATTCCTTGATGGTATCAGCCTCGGTGAGCTGATGGCCAAGGGCGATGTGCAGGAAGTAGCCGGTCGTCAGGACAAGCACAAGATACCGGTTGACGGTAAAATTCAGGTCAGTATTCAGTTATAAAGATAAGTCATGACGCGTACTCCCGTTTATTTAGATTATGCTTCTACCACGCCGGTAGACCCGCAGGTTGCAACGAAAATGGCTGCCTGCCTTACTTCGGAAGGCAATTTTGGCAATCCGGCTTCGCGTTCTCACCGTTTTGGCTGGGTGGCTGAAGAAGCGGTTGATGTAGCGCGCAATCAAATTGCAGACCTGGTGAATTGCGATCCCCGCGAAATTGTCTTTACCTCTGGTGCCACCGAGTCAGACAACCTGGCCATTAAAGGCGTGGTTGATGCTGCGGATAAACAGCAAAAGCACGTCATTACCGTGGCTACCGAACACAAAGCGGTTCTCGATACGGTTGAGTTTCTGGCCGGGCAAGGTGTCAGGGTTACAGTACTAGCGCCTGATGCCCATGGATTAATATCGGCACAGCAGGTGGCAGACGCGATAGGTGATGACACTGTGCTGGTCTCGGTAATGCACGTCAATAACGAAACCGGTGTTATTCAGGATATCGTTGCTATTGGGGAGCTGTGTCGCGAGCATCAGGTGTATTTCCATGTGGATGCTGCGCAGAGTTTGGGCAAGTTGCCTATCGATCTGACTGATTTGCCGGTGGATTTAATGTCTTTCTCGGCACATAAATGTTATGGCCCGAAAGGCATTGGCGCGTTGTATGTTCGTCGCCGGCCGAAAGTACAAATCGTTGCGCAAATCCATGGCGGTGGTCATGAGCGGGGTATGCGCTCGGGAACGTTACCGACCCATCAGATAGTGGGTTTTGGTGAAGCCTGTGAGCTTGCAGGTCAGTTGCTGGATGACGAAGCCACCAGGTTACGCGGCTATACCGAATTGTTTTGGGAAGAGGTCAGCCGCCTTGATGACGTGCATCTTAACGGTCACCTCACCAAACGCGTGCCTGGCATTATCAACATCAGTTTTGGTGGGGTAGACGGCGAAAGTCTGGTGATGGGACTGCATGATATTGCTATCTCTACTGGTTCGGCTTGTACCTCGGCCAGTATGGAGCCTTCTTATGTGTTAACGGCGCTGGGTCGAAGTGCAGAATTAGCCCACGCAGGTTTACGTTTTTCTGCCGGTCGTTTTAGCCGTGAAGAAGACATCCGTTTTGCCGCACACAGAGTAATAGAAACAGTAAAAACATTACGGGTCAGGCAGGCGGGTTAACACTGCCGCCTATGACAGCGTGTTACTCAGACCTATGTCGGAGCCGATAAGATTGCAGTTAAGGCAATATTCAGGCAAGATTGCGGCCCCCAGATTGCAGTGCACGCTGAGCGCCACAATGCCGCGCCAGGCTGATATCAGATTAGGTTTGGCAAAAGGCACGATCATCCCGGGAAAGCCCCGGGGAATAGTTGAGTGAAATACTCAGGTATTATATAATGTGGCAACCATGTCGCGATGACAGCAACCACGCTGAACAGGCGTAGTGTTGGCACTACACAGTGATAATCGCGGCGAAATGTTCAATAACAGTGAGATGAGTCAATGAGCGAGCAAATCGAACAGGCGCTATCGAAACAATACGAGGCGGGTTTCTATTCTGAAATCGAGTCTGATACCTTCGAAAATGGTCTGGACGAATCCATTATCCGCCGTATATCAGCCATGAAAAATGAGC
The DNA here is from genome assembly GCA_036141415.1 of Pseudomonadota bacterium. Lineage (GTDB taxonomy): Bacteria > Pseudomonadota > Gammaproteobacteria > Enterobacterales > Alteromonadaceae > Alteromonas. Next base: position 1,981 of record JAYZXK010000126.1, on the reverse strand, counting down.
CGGAATGGATGCTCGAATGGCGCCTGAAAGCCTATCATTCATGGCTGGAAATGGAAGAGCCGGACTGGGCTCATGTTGATTACCCGAAAGTGGATTATCAGGCCATTTCCTACTACTCATCACCTAAGAGTATGAAGGACAAGCCAAAGTCCCTCGATGAAGTCGATCCGGAACTGTTGGATGTGTATAACAAGCTGGGTATTCCATTGCATGAGCAGGAAATGCTGGCAGGCGTTGCTGTAGATGCCGTATTTGACTCGGTATCAGTGGTTACCACCTTCCGCGAAAAACTCCACGAAGCGGGGGTTATTTTCTGCCCTATTTCAGAAGCGATTCAGAAATATCCTGAGCTGGTGAAAAAATACATTGGCTCTGTGGTTCCTCGCACCGATAACTACTTCGCGGCGCTAAACAGTGCCGTATTTACCGATGGTTCGTTTGTGTATATACCTAAGGGCGTACGTTGCCCAATGGAACTGTCTACGTATTTCCGTATCAACGAGCAAAACACCGGTCAGTTTGAACGTACATTAATTGTTGCCGACGAAGGCAGCCACGTTAGTTACCTGGAAGGGTGTACGGCACCACAACGTGATGAAAACCAATTGCATGCAGCTGTTGTTGAACTGGTAGCACTGGACAAAGCCAACATCAAATACTCAACGGTGCAAAACTGGTACCCGGGTGACGAAAACGGAAAAGGCGGGATTTACAACTTTGTGACCAAGCGCGGTATTTGTCATAACGACGCAAAAATCAGCTGGACTCAGGTAGAAACCGGCTCAGCCGTTACCTGGAAGTACCCGAGCTGCGTGCTGAAAGGGGATAACAGCGTTGGTGAATTCTACTCAGTTGCCTTAACCCGTGGACGTCAGCAGGCGGATACCGGTACCAAGATGATCCATCTGGGTAAAAACACCCGCTCAACCATTATTTCAAAAGGGATCTCGGCAGGCAATAGTAATAACGCCTACCGCGGCCTGGTACAAATGGGGCCAAAATCTGATGGCGCCCGTAATTTTACGCAGTGTGATTCGCTGCTGATTGGCGATCAGTGTGGAGCGCATACGTTCCCGTATATCGAAAGCCGCAACCCGTCTGCCATCGTTGAGCACGAAGCCACTACATCCAAAGTGAGTGACGATCAGCTATTCCTGGCTCAACAACGTGGCCTGGACGCTGAGAAAGCAGTATCCATGATCGTCAATGGCTTCTGTAAGGAAGTCTTTAAAGAATTACCAATGGAATTTGCGGTGGAAGCCGGCAAGTTACTCGAAATTAGTTTAGAAGGTTCTGTGGGGTAAAGAATTTAATGTTATCTATCGATAATTTACACGCCAGTGTTGAAGATAAAACCATTATCAAAGGGCTAAATCTGGAAGTTAAGCCTGGTGAAGTTCATGCCATCATGGGGCCTAATGGCGCCGGTAAAAGTACGCTTGGCTACGTGTTATCTGGCCGTGAAGGCTACGAGGTCAGCGAAGGTGCTGCTACTTTAAACGGTAAAGATTTACTGGATCTTGAAGTGGAAGAGCGTGCCCGTGAAGGATTATTCCTGGCGTTTCAGTATCCGGTTGAGATCCCTGGTGTTAGCAACATGGAATTCTTAAAAGAATCAGTTAACGCGCTGCGTGAGCACCGTGGTGAAGAGCCTCTTACTGCTGCTGAGTTTTTAAAGAAAGCCAAGGCGGCCTGTAAACAGGTGAATCTGCCACTGGATTTCTTAAAGCGTGGTGTTAACGAAGGTTTCTCCGGCGGTGAGAAAAAGCGTAACGAGATCATGCAGATGATCCTGCTAGAGCCGTCGCTGTGTATTCTGGATGAGTCTGACTCGGGTCTGGATGTTGACGCACTGCAAGTAGTTGCTGATGGTGTAAACAGTCAGCGTGACGGGCAGCGTAGCTTCATTGTTGTGACTCACTATCAGCGTCTGCTTGACTACATTAAGCCAGACTTTGTACATATCCTGGCCGATGGCAAG
>JAYZXK010000125.1:0-5813 GCA_036141415.1 Pseudomonadota bacterium | reverse complement strand
AGGCCGAAAAAGACGCGCAACTGGCGGCTTTTGCCGCGGCAACCAATGGCTCGCCCTGTGGTAACGTGGACGCCGCAGCCCGGGTCAGTCTGGAAAGGGCTGGCCTTGGGCCTGATTACGATTTGCCGGGATTACCCCATCGTACCGGCCATGGCATCGGCATGGATATTCACGAATGGCCTTATCTGGTAAAAGACAATCCGCAGCCGTTAGCGCCGGGTATGTGCTTCAGTAATGAACCCATGATTGTAGTGCCGGGGGAATTTGGGATCCGTCTTGAAGACCATTTTTACATGGCAGAAGACGGCCCGCGCTGGTTTACCCAACCGGCTCAGTCCATCGATAACCCCTTTGGGCTATAACTGTAACAAAGTGTGGCAAAAGCTTGATATTGATTGCAAAGCCACCCACGTTAAGTAATACATTTAGGGATTAGCAGTATAAAGGGGCGGGAGGAATACCATGCGAAACTTGCTGGACAGTGTGCTTAAACCGGTCAGACGGGCGTCTGGTGCCGGCTCGGCACAATTTGCCGAATGGTTTATGCAGTCCCGCCACCGTTTTACCATTACCGGTTTAAGTCGCAGTGGTAAATCCATGCTGTTTACCAGCCTGATGACCATCTTAAAGTACCGCAGTGAACAGCAGTATCAGTGCCTGCCGTTGCTGCGTTACCTGCCCATGGATCTGGTTGAGAACATGTGGGTGGAGCCGCTGGGCGACCTGCCTGAATTCCCGGTAGAAGAGCACATGGCGGCGCTGGAACAAGGCGAATGGCCGCCAGCTACTGAGTCGGTGGCTGGGTTTCAGTTAACCGTGCGGCTGCGTCAGACCCACAGCGTTAAAAAGTACCTGCTGCCGTTTACCGATATCGTATTTGAGTTTATTGATTATCCCGGCGAGTGGCTCACTGATTTACCCATGCTGGACAAATCCTTTACCCAATGGTCGGACTCCGCCTGGGCGCAGCAAATGAATGAGCCGCAGAATCAGTTTGCTAAAGACTGGCATGAAGCGGTAAGTGGATTTGATTTTGAACAGCCGCCAACTCCCGATGCAATTAATTTGCTGGTCAGTAAGTACCGTGAATACCTGCTGGCTGCCAAAGCTCAGGGCATCTCCATGCTTCAACCGGGCAGTTTTCTTATCCCCGGCTCTGGCTTCGACTGGCAGGAATACGGTTTTACGCCGTTGCCGTCACGGATCAGCAGCGATTTATCCAGCCCCTGGACCCAGCGCTTTACCTATCATTTTGAGGTGTTCCAGAAGAACTGGCTGGCGGCATTAAAGCAAAGCACGTTTCGTGAGACAGACAAGCAGATCATACTGGTGGATTTGTTTGAAGGCTTAAACCATAGTAAGAGCCACCTGTATCAGCTGCGGGAAACCTTAAGTAATCTGGCGCAAACCTTTGTGTATGGCGATCCGGGCTGGGTGCAACGCCATCTGTTGCGTCAGCAAAAAATTGCCAAAGTAGCCTTTGTCGCTACCAAAAGCGATCTCATTCCGGCGGCGCAGAAAGACAACCTGCTGGCGCTGCTGAAAGACGTAACCCGGGGTGCAACTGCCCAACTGGATAAAGACGAAATCCAGTTTGAACACTTTCTGGTGTCGGCTATTCAGGCCACCGATGCCGGTTCAAATGAGCAGGCTCTGCGCTACGTAAACAGCGAAGGGCGGTATATGGAAGCCACCTTCGAGCCGTTACCCGACTCGCTGAAAGCCATGCCTGCTGATGAACATTATCCGGCGTTGCCGGCTGGTGTGCCTAAGGATCATCTGGCGCGCATTTTAAATGGCAATGGCCTGGACCGGCTGTTTCAGTATCTACTGGAGGACTAACCGTGAGCACCACAGAAAAAACTTATCGCTCCAAAGTCACACAAACGGAAATTGATATGCAACCGCCGGATCATGCTATGCCGGCCAAACGGGACGCTGAGCCGCTAACCGTTGTCGAACCCGCCAAAGGTTTTTCCGCTAAGTGGCTGGCGCTGCTTTCCGGTATCGGCTGTGTGGTTGGATTCAGCTTATTTGAGGCGGTTACATTTATTGAAAGTAACTTTGCTTCCTCACCGATAGCCACTTCGGTGCTGGCTGTAGTGCTGGGGGTGTTTGTGCTGAGCGTATCGTTCATGACTCTCGGCGAGGTGCGGGGCTATCGCAAGGTGACGCAGTTTATTCATCGCCGGCCAAAACTATCGGAGCTGGCGCGCAACGACGCCAGGCAGGCAACGCTGGATGCATTACAACTGCATGCCAGCCAGTTTACCCGCCACAGTTATGCCGAACAGTGCTACAAGCGTTTTACCGGCTTGTTAAAGGCCGACCACTCCAGTGCCGAGATTGTAGAGATGTACCGCCAGTTTGTGGCACAGCCGGTGAAAGCCAAAGCCAGTGAAGTGGTGAAAAAGGAATCCATGGCCAGTGGCAGCATGGCGTTTATCAGCCCGAATCATTTAATTCAATCACTGATGATTTTATGGATCAGTATGCGCACCATTAAGCGCGTGGCCAAAGTGTACGGCCTGCGCCCGGCTACCGCGGGAAACTGGAAACTGATGAAAATCCTTGCCCAGAACCTGGCTGCGCAGAGCATTTTTGATTTAGCCACCGATGAGATGACCAATCAGCTCAGTGGCTCACTGGCCGCCAAGTTAATGGAAAACTCTGCCGAGGCCGTGGCAGCCGGCGCACTGAACGTTCGACTGGGTAAAACCCTGATGCGTTTACTGGAAGAAGAAAAGTAGCTATCGGAATGGCGCGTAGTTTATCGGCAAAATTAGCTTACTGGACGTTTACGCCGTTGTCTGGAAGGAACCAACACCCATTTTGTCATTCTAAAGACATGTTACCGAGGTAGCATAAAAAACAAAAATGGCCGTGCAAAACAAAGGAACATCATGATTACACGACGACAGTTTACCGTCGCCTTAGGAACTCTGGCAGCTGCCGGTATGTCAGGCGGCCTTTTTCGCCAGCCCATGGCTGCAACCAATATTACTATGAAGACCAGTGCCGGTTATGGGCCGCTGATTGAAGATCCGAACGGTATACTGGCACTACCTGAAGGCTTTTCTTATCAGGTGTTATCTTCTTTTGGCGATAAGATGGATGATGGCTTGCAGGTACCCGATCGGGCCGACGGCATGGGCTGTTTACCATTGGATGAAAACCGGGTCGCACTGATCCGTAATCACGAATTAAAGCCTGAGCACTTAGTCGAATTCGGGCCCGGCCAACCGGCGCCGTTTAAATCTGCCCTGGCCTACGATAACAATGAACGCAATGAAGCCTTGCCCGGCGGTACCACTACAGTTGTTTACAATACTAAAACCGGTATCAAAGAGCAGGAATATCTGAGCCTGGTTGGTACGGTACGAAATTGTTCTGGCGGTGTTACTCCCTGGGGAAGCTGGCTCACCTGTGAAGAAAGTGTGGACACACCCGCCGGTGATGGCAATAAATACCATGGTTACGTATTTGAAGTCCCCGCCACCGCAAATGGACTGGTTGAGGCTAAGCCGCTTAAGGCGTTAGGCCGGTTTAACCATGAAGCGGCCTGTGTGGACCCCGAAACCGGTATCGTCTATCTCACCGAAGACCAGGGCGATAGTTTGCTGTATCGCTTAATCCCCAACGAATATGGCAATCTGGCCGCGGGTGGTCAATTACAGGCGCTGGCGGTGAAGGGCTACCCGAAGTTTGACTCACGCAACTGGATAAAACGTGAAATGCCAGTGGGTGAGTGGCTCGATGCTACCTGGGTGGATATCGCCTCGCCCGACAGCGCCGAAGATGACTTGCGTAAGCAAGGGTATCAGGCCGGTGCCGCTTTATTTGCCCGTGGCGAAGGCATTCACTGGGCCGAAGACCGGTTGTATTTCTGCTGCACTAACGGCGGTCATAAAAAGCTGGGGCAGGTCATGGCTTACAAACCTTCTGCTTACGAGGGGAGCCCGGGAGAGAGTGATGCACCGGGTGCTTTGCAGTTATTTGTTGAAAGTGCTGACAGCCAACTGCTTAACTTCGGTGATAACCTTACGGTGACGCCCAATGGCCATTTGATTATTTGTGAAGATCAGTACACCGCCATTGTAGATAATCATTTAAGAGGTGTAACGCCAGCTGGCGAGGTTTATCCGTTTGCACAACTGGCCCTACAAACCGAACTGGCCGGTGCGTGTTTTTCGCCTGATGGCAAAACGCTGTTTGTGAACCTTTATTCGCCCACCAAAACCCTGGCGATTTCGGGCCCCTGGGATCACCTTAACGCTTAAGCGTTCAAAACGCGGCAGCCAACCCGGCTGCCGTGCTAAATCTGGAATAATTTCAGACGGTTTATTAGGAATAATTAATATTTTATTCCTATCAATAGGCTATTCCTGCGTAATAATTAATCACGTTTACGAATAATGATGCGCTGATTAACCGCCACATTGATATAAATAATTTTTTTGCTTTTAGTGGCCGTTTAAATTTTAAGCTAATGAATTTGCGTGGTTAAATTTTATAATGTTGGTTATTTTTTAATGAGTTTTCGACATGAGCGGGATTCCTGACAGGAAGTATTATATTAGAGATGAATAAATAAAAGCTGTGAGCAGAAAATTATTCTTGATCTGAGATAAAATATTTCAAAAAATATGAATAATTAGAAAAAATTATTCTTGACGTGTGGTCGTGCTGTGGGTTAAATGTTGACCATAAGTGGTAATTTAGCCGCACTAAAAACAGCAAAAGGGTCACACTCATGCATAAGGAACTCACGTCAATTAAGGCGAGATTTGCCGGGCAGTATCTGTCTGGTCAGATTCGTCAGGCAATTCGTCAATCCTGGAAAAATCGCTCAACCTCTACTGCTGCCGTAATGTTTGCCGGTGCAGTGGCTGCAGGTATCTGCGCACCTGTTCAGGCTCAGCAGATTACGGGGAGTATTAAAGGTACGGTTACAGCGCCTGGCGGTGATGTAGCAGTAAGTGGTGTTCAGGTCGTTGTTACCAGTGATGTGATGCCCAAACCGCGTTCGGCAACCACACGTCCTGACGGTACGTTCTCATTACCCTACCTGCTACCGGGTAATTATGATGTTACTTTTACTTTCGCAGATGGCTCGAAGCGTACTACCAGCACTATGGTACTACTGGAGCAGGCGTCGGTGGTTAATCTGGCTTATGAGGCCGCCCAGGCTGAGCGCATTGCCGTTTACGGCACCGCGATTGTTACCGAAGGTGATTCGTCGCTGACTAACTCGTTTGGCGAAGACGTTATCGCGAACATGCCTATTGGTCAGTCTTACCGCGACATGCTGAAAATTCTGCCTGGAGTGGAATACAGCGAAAATGGCATACTTGGACCGTCAGCTGGTGGCTCAGGTGTGGATAACAGCTATGCGCTTGATGGTGTAGACCTGTCATTACCGATGTTCGGTAACTTATCGTCTGAACCGGCTACTCACGATATTGCGTATGTTTCTGTCGATCGTGGTGGTGCGAAGGCGATTGGTTTTAACCGTGCCGGTGGTTTTGCAGTAAACTCCGCGACTAAATCGGGTACGAACGAATTCCATGGTAGTCTGGAATATCGTCTGCAAAACTCTGGTTTTACGTCTACGCCAGTGGATGGTGTCATCAGCGATGTCGATCGCAGCTGGATTATTGCCTCTGTAAGTGGCCCTATTCTTAAAGATCAGCTGTTTTTCTATGGGTCATATTTCCGGCCTGAAGTGACCGGCGATAATAAAATAACGGCTTATGGGCCGACGAAATCTTACGAAAATACCCGTGATGAGTATTTCGGTAAGCTTACCTGGG
>JAYZXK010000124.1:0-7134 GCA_036141415.1 Pseudomonadota bacterium | reverse complement strand
TGGTCGACCTGGTAGACATGGTCAATATTTACCGATCCAAAGTTTATTATTGCCATTATTAATTCCGTCGATAAATGGCGTCTCCCAAAGTGCCGCTGTCTATTGTTCGCCCTAGAACCGAAAAGTTCAGGGCGGAAGCATCATTATCACCGTAGGCTTCTCGGTACGAGCCGAGCTTGCTCAATAGTAACAAGTCAACTTCCTTGGTAAATAGCATCGGCCAGGGACATGAATAGACTGGCAAACACCCCAGGAGACATTGTTGTTAGCGAATTCAAAGGAGTAAGTTTACGCCCTCTGCGTCGCTATGCAAGTCTGTGATTAATAACTTGCGAAAGGTGATCATAGTAGAATCAGCCCTGAACTGCCAGACACGATACGTCATATGATATTCAAATGCTTACTTTGTACCCGCTTAGCTGTTTATTTAATCCGACCGGCTTTTATATGAGCGGGAGTTTTGGATTTAAACCAGTGCATTTGTTAGCATTGGACAAATTGTTTATGGAATACCCTATGTCCACTGAATTCGATTCTTTAACCCAATGCCTTGCCGATAACGAGATGGTTGTGGATGGCGCTGAAATCCATGGCATGATGTGCGGCATGCTGTGTGGCGGCATGTCACTGAGTGAGCAGCAATGGCTTGTGGTACTGCAGGACACCATGAATCAGGGGCAGCCGCTGGCCTCTACTGTGGTCTCTCAATTACAAAACCTGTTTAATGAAACCTGCCAGCAACTGGTAGATGGTCAGTTTGCTTTACGCCTGATGTTGCCAGATGATAATCAGCCTATTAACGACCGCGGTCTGGCACTTATAAACTGGGTCCAGGGCTTTATGGGCGGATTTGGTTTGTATCAGCAAAAGCTCAGTAATTGTTCCGATGACGTGCGCGAAGCTTTGCAGGATTTCTCGGATATCGCCCGCATGGAAGAACCCATGAACGATGACGAAGAGTCAGAGCAAGCCCTGCACGAAGTGGTGGAATACGTGCGCATTTCTGCACTGCTGTGTTTTAACGAATTGGGTCAGTCACTGCTCGACGACCAACAAGACACACCTTCTGTACATTAATGGTTACGGTAAAACAATTTCGCCAGTGCCAGACCCGCCTGTTGCGTCAGTTACCGCCGTCGAGCGTGTTGGTGCTGCCGGCAGCGCAACTGGTTACCCGCAGTCGTGACACCGAATATGTGTTTCGACAAAACAGCGATTTCTGGTATCTGACCGGCTTTAATGAGCCCGACGCCTGGTTGTTGCTATCTAACCACGAGCGCTACGCCGGGGATTATCGGGCTCTGGTATGTCAGGCTAAAGATCCACAGCTCGAAATCTGGCACGGCAAGCGGCTGGGGCCTGAGCAGGCGCTGGAAACATTCAAACTGGATGAAGCTTATCCCACCGACGTGTTGCCTGAGGTGCTGACCGAATGGCTTGAGGGCCATCAACAGGTCTTTTTCCCGCAGGGTGAATTTGCTTTTGCCGATGAGGCGGTATTTGCCGTACTCGATACCCTGCGTAAAACGCCGAAACAAAACTTAGCGCCCACTGCGCTGGTGGATTGCCGGCCGTTAATTCACGAAATGCGGTTACTTAAATCGCGCGAAGAAATTGCCGTTATGACCCAGGCTGCCGAAATATCGGCCCGGGCTCACCGCCGGGCTATGCAGTTTGCCTCGCCTGGCTGTTACGAATATCAGCTTGAAGCCGAGTTGCATCATGAGTTTGCCATGGCCGGTGCCCGGCAACCCGCTTACGGCACCATTGTGGGGGGCGGCGAAAACGCCTGTATCCTGCATTACACAGAAAATAACCAGCAAATAGCCGACGGATCCTTGATCCTGATCGATGCAGGAGCCGAATTTCACGGCTATGCTGCCGATATCACCCGTACGTTTCCGGTCAACGGCAAATTTACTGCGGCACAGGCCAGGGTGTATCAGCTGGTGCTCGATGCGCAACTGGCCGCTCTGGCGCAAATGAAAGCCGGGGTAACATTACCGGCCGTGACGGAAGTGGTCATTGAGGTTATTTGCCGCGGTTTGTGCGAATTAGGCTTATTGAAAGAAAGCCCGGAACAAGCGCTGGCCAGTAAAAGTTGGCGTCGTTTCTTTATGCATGGTCTGGGGCATTATCTTGGCCTCGACGTCCATGATGTCGGCGATTACCTGCTTGACGGCCAGCCAAGAGTGCTGGCTGACGGTATGGTTATTACCGTTGAGCCGGGTGTGTATATTCCGGTTGAAGACGATATTCCCGAGCCATATCGCGGCATAGGGATCCGAATTGAAGATAATATCGTTATTACCCGTGAGGGTTACCAGATGTTAACCGGTGACGTGCCGAAAACCATTGCAGAGATTGAAGCCTTAATGGCCGAGGGCTGATTGCCCGTAGAAGGATTAAACACAGTCAGTGGCAAAGAATAACCAGTCAGACATTGTTATTGTGGGTGGCGGAGCCGTGGGCTCTGCGTTGGCGCGTTTGCTGGTCAGGCAGGGCAGCCACAGTGTTACCTTGATCGACGCCAATCAGTTTAGCCGGGATCCGCACAGCCATCCGGGGTTTGATGCCAGGGTAATCGCCCTGGCAAAACGCACTGAACAGGCGCTAACTGAGCTGGGCGTCGATCTGAAAAAAGCCTTCGCTACGCCCATCGAACATATACTGGTGTCCGACCAGGGATTTATTGGCCAGACCCGCCTGCACGCCAGTGATTATCAGTTATCAAGTTTTGGCCAGGTAGTGGGAATTCAGGCACTCGGCCAGCAACTTTTTCCCGTCGGGTTACCAGAACTCAGTATGCTGGAAGGCGTAACGGTTGATGAAGTTAACCAGTCTGCCGACAGCATTGAGCTACAGCTCAGCAATGGCAGCACGTTAACCGCCGGTTTATTAGTGTTGGCTGATGGCGGGCGCTCTGAGCTGGCAGATAAACTCAAGTTCAAACGTAGCAGCGAAGACTACGGCCAGTCTGCGCTTATTGCCAACGTGCAATTAAGTGAGCCGCATAACGGCTGGGCCCACGAACGCTTTACGCCAAACGGACCACTGGCCCTGCTGCCCTTTGCTGAAGATGACAGCAGTGATTACGCTAACTGTTACTCGTTAGTCTGGACGCTAAGTCACGACGAGGCAGAAGCCGCCCTGGCGTGGCCACAGGCGCAGTTTATCAGCCGGTTGCAGCAGCAAATCGGCTACCGGCATGGGGTGATTAACAAGGTGGGCAGCCGCCACAGTTACCCGTTGGTGTTAAATCAGATCCGCGAATTTACCGGCCATCGCTGCGTGGTGGTAGGTAACGGCGCACAGGCGTTGCATCCCATTGCAGGGCAGGGCTTTAACCTTGGGCTCAGAGATGTACTGGCACTGGCCGATATTCTGGAAAGTGCCGCCGACCCGGGGGCTTTTGCGGTGTTAAACCAATACCGGCAAAGCAGAGTAAAGGATAAAGCGACTACCATCGGTTTAACGGATGGTCTGGTAAGACTGTTCTCCAATCGGTATGCACCGCTGGTGGCTGGGCGGAATGCCGGCTTACTGGCAATGGAGTTTTGCGACGGACTGTCGCAAAAGTTTGTTCGTCAGACCATGGGTTTTGGACAGTAAACACCAACAAAACAGGACATAAAAATATGTATCAGGCGGACATCGCAATTGTGGGCGCAGGCATGGTGGGACTGGCACTTGCCCGGTCTCTCAAAGAGGCCGATCTGTCGGTTATTCTGATCGACACCACTGCCATAGCCAAACCTCTCTCAGAGCAGCCCGAACTGCGGGTGTCAGCGATTAACGCGGCCAATAAACAGGTGCTTGAGCAACTGGGTGTGTGGCAACATCTCGACCAGCAACGCCTGAGTGCTTATACACAAATGCAGGTTTGGGATCAGGACAGTTTTGGCCGGATCCAGTTCAGCAGTGAAGAAATGGGCACCTCCGAACTGGGACACATCATTGAAAACCAGTCTCTGGTTAACGCATTACATCATCAGGTTAGTCAGCAGTCTAATGTACAGATGTTACCGTCGACCCACATTGCCAAAGTGTTAACCGGACAATCCGAAACCATGCTTATGCTGGACAACGACGAAGTGGTGTCATGCCGGTTGTTAGTCGGTGCCGATGGGGCTAATTCAGCTATTCGAAAATACGCCAACTTTCCGCTGACGTTTAAGGATTACGGTCATACTGCCATTGTGGCAACTATCAAAACCGCAGCGCCTCACGGTAAAGTAGCGCGCCAGGTGTTTACGCCAACCGGACCGCTGGCCTTATTACCCTTAAGCGATCCTAACCTGTGCTCTATTGTCTGGTCGCAGAACAGTCAGCAAGCCGACGAGTTACTGGCGTTATCTAACAGTGACTTTGCCAAAGCTCTGCAGGTTGCTATTGAAGGTGACGTGGGCGAAATCGCGGTTGAAAGTGCGCGCATGCACTTCCCGTTAACCATGCGCTATGCCCGCCAGTGGCTGAGCGATGGCCTGGTCATAATTGGTGATGCGGCACACACGATCCATCCGTTAGCCGGACAAGGCGCCAACCTTGGTTTACAGGATGCATTTGCGCTGGCGGACAGCCTGCAAAAGCTAGCCGCCGAGCAGGCAGCGTTTCATCAGGCGCGTCAGTTAAGGGCTTTTGAACGGGCCCGAAAGAGTGAAGCGGTTAAGATGATTGCAGCCATGGAAAGCTTTAAACAACTGTTTGGTGGCAGCCATCCGCTCAAAAAGCTCATCCGCGGCGTAGGGATGTGCACGGCCGATGCTATCCCGTCCATAAAACAACGCTTTATTACCCAGGCAATGGGCTGGTAACACGCCAGTTCTAAAACCGCCTTTATCTTCATCGCACGCCAGCTTATCGCGCTGGCGTTGCAACGGCGGCCAAGCGGGCATACAGTAGCCAATACCAATCCGCATAGAAGTTTGCCCACTCAGCAAGACTGTCAGGCTTTCTGGCTAGGCATGGTTGCACAGGTTTGGTGGTGTCAAATCAAGCAAGCGTAACAACGCCAGAAAGCCTGACAGCCTTGCCCGAAGGGAGTGGCCAAAACGACTTACATCTGTGTTGCGCCCTCTGGACATAGAATGACTATGCCACAGAGAACGCGTCGTGATCTAAGTCGTTTTGACTCACTCTGAGAGGGTAAACTTCTATGCGGATTGGTATAAACCTTTGATCACAATCAGGAGCATACCGGGTATGCGAGTGTTGAATGTATTACTGCTGCTGTGCGGTTTAGCCGTATTTAACAGTCAGGCGGCACCGGCCGACGAACTACTCTCATTGCGCGAGCGCGCACAAGTGCAGGATACCTTGCTGGCCAAGCGGGTGGAGCAGCTCTTACCCCAGTTAATGGCCCGTAGCGGCATCGACATGTGGCTGATGATCAGCCGCGAATACAATGAAGATCCCGTTTTACGCACCTTCCTGCCGGCAGACTGGCTGCAAACCGCCAGACGCACCACTATTCTGGTTATCGCCAGGGATGAACAGGGCAAGGTGCATACGCTTGCGGTAGCGCCTTACAAAGTGGGAAGTATGTTTGAACGGGCCTGGGATAAATCTGCGCAGCCGGATCAGTGGCAGGCCTTGAATGCGATCATTAAACGTTTTGCTCCCAGGACTATTGGCGTAAACCAGTCCGAAATCTGGGCCCATGCCGATGGTCTTACCGTTACCGATCGTACAAGATTAATGACCGAACTCCCGGAAAAATACCAGTCGCGGGTGGTATCGGCCGAGGCGCTGGCTGTGAGCTGGCTGGAAACCCGCATCGATGCCGAATTAGCGTATTACAAAAAAATGGTCGCGGTCGCCCATCAGATCATTGCCGAAGGCTTTTCAGCCAAAACTATTACGGTAGGTAAAACCACCACCGACGATCTGGTGTGGTGGTTTAGAGAGCGAGTAGCGGAGTTAAAGCTGCCGACCTGGTTTCACCCGTCTGTCTCCTTGCAGCGAAGCGATAATCAGCGCTTTGATCATGAAGCTATGTTTGACGATGATAAGGCCGAGGTAATCATGCCCGGTGATTTGCTGCACGTGGATTTTGGCATTACCTATCTGGGCCTTAATACCGATACTCAGCAGCATGCCTATATTTTAATGCCGGGTGAGAATAGCGCGCCGGAATACCTGCAGCAGGCGCTGCAAAAAGGCAATCAGTTACAGGATATCTTTACCGGTGAGTTCACCGCAGGCCGCACTGGTAATGAGGTACTGGCGAGCAGTCTGGCCAAAGCAAAGGCGGCGGGATTAAAACCCACTATTTATACTCACCCGCTGGGTTATCACGGCCATGCGGCAGGCACAACGCTGGGTATGTGGGATAAGCAGGGCGGCGTGCCGGGCGACGGTGATTACCCGCTACATATAAATACTGCCTACAGCATTGAACTGAATAACGCGGTAATGGTGCAACCCTGGGGCAAAGAAATTCGCATTATGCTGGAAGAAGATGCGTTTTTTGATGACACCGGCGTCTGGTATCTGGACGGGCGACAGACCCGCCTGATAGAGATCCCCTCACGCTCAGTGTTTACCCATAAGTTTTAACATCCAAACAAGAAGAACGAGATATGGATAAACGTACATTTTTAAAATTAACTGGCTTAAGTAGCGTAAGTTTGTTGCTGGCCGGCAAGGCCGGCGCTGCGGAACAGCAGCAAGAACTGGCTTCTCTGTCATCACTGGCAGGCGATTTGTCGCCCATTTCAGCCAGTGAAAGACGCGCTCGAATTGCTAAGGCACAACAACTGATGGCACAACAAAACATCGATGCCATTGTTCTGGAACCCGGTGCGGCCATGGTGTACTTCACCGGTATTCAGTGGTGGCGCAGCGAACGGCTAACCGGCATAGTGATCCCCCGGGAAGGTGAGATTGGCGTAGTGTGCCCGTTCTTTGAAGAGCCCAGTATCCGCGAATCCCTGGAAGTAGGCGATGATGTGCGCGTATGGCAGGAACACGAGAGCCCATTTGAGTTAGTGACGAAAATCCTTGCCGATCGCGGTATTAAAAAGGGCACCGTTGGTTTTGAAAACAGCGTGCGCTTTTTTGTATCCGACGGGATCCTGAGTGCTAACCCACAGCTGCGTGCGGTAAGCGCCGAGCCGGTTACCCGCGGCTGCA
>JAYZXK010000123.1:0-7109 GCA_036141415.1 Pseudomonadota bacterium | reverse complement strand
ACTCTCAACGGGCGGGAACAGGTATCTACCAGTGGTAGTCGCTCTATCGAATTTGACCAGTACCCCTCTGAATTAATCAATTCGGCAGCAGTGTACAAATCGCCGAAAGCATCGTTAATTGAGGGTGGGGTGGCCGGTACGGTTGAGTTACAAACCGCCAGCGCATTAGCCAAGGAAGACAAACATACTTTTAATGCAAACGTGCGGGGCATGTTTAACGACCGGGCTAACGAAGTGGCTGATGCACAAGAATTTGGCCATCGCCTGAGCTTTTCCTATCAGGGCAAGTTCTTAGATGACACCCTGGGGGTTTCCCTTGGTTACGCCAGGTTATATCAACCCAGTGTGTCTACTCAGTTTATCGGCTTTTCTTACAATGCTGAGGTTGATGTCGATGGCCTTGCCGGTGACGAGGAAAATTATAATCCGAACTCAGATGTCCCCCGCGAAGAGCAGTGCCTGGAATGTGAGCTTATTTCCGAAGGCTTTGAAATGCAGCACAAGGGCGGTGAGGAAACCCGGAACGGCTATGTCGCGGCCATTGAATGGGCACCACTGGATAATTTCACCTTAAAAGCCGATGCCTTCGTATCCAAATTTGACTCAGAAGCCTTTGCCCGGGGATTCCGGGTAAAACTCGGTGGCGTTAACAGCGAAATCTACAATCCGGTGGTGGTGAATAACAGTGTTATAGGCGGCACGTTTGTGCGTTCTGATAGCAGTGAAACCCGTGTCGAACTGGTCAATGATGATAACCAGGATTTCGATAAAGTGGAAAGTTACGGTATCAATGCCGACTGGCAGATCACCGATAATTTCGCCGCACAGTTTGATATTGCTTTATCAAAAGCCAACAGTAATTTCCGTAATGGGCTGTTGTGGGCGCTGGTTGGTGATGATGCCACCGCCGCCAGTCCGCGGTTTGATGAAAATATTCAGATTTCGTATTTGCTCAATGGCCTGGATTTACCGGATTTACAGTTTAACCAGGCTGATGCTTTTACCGATCTGGACCGGGTCATGGTCAGTAAGTATGGCATTTACCCCTATGTTAACAGTGATGAACTGGATGCCTACCGGGCTGATTTCCAGTATTTTATTGATACCGACTTCATCTCATCCATCGAGTTTGGTGGCCGCTACTCAGATCGCACCTACAGTAACGATCGCTCGGTGTTTGAATATGGTAACGACCAGGCATTTTCATCAAGTCAGCCGCCATTGCGCCTGACCGATGATTTGGCCGAAGTGGTGAGCTGGCAGGGCGACTTTGCTTACTTTCCCAATTACCTTTCCATTGATCTGGGCAAAGCGCTTGAAGCCTGGTTCCCTTCCGGGATCCCGCAGCCCGCGCAAACCTGGGGAGCAGGGGACCCGGGGGTAATTAATGGTCCTGACGAGGCCACAGTGTCTACCGCATGGTCGGTCCTTGAAAGTGGTGACGTGTTTGAAACCGTCTCAGCTGCTTATCTGATGGCTAATATTGATACTGAAATTGGCGGGTTACCGATAACCGGTAATATCGGTGTGCGCTACGTTAAATCCAAACAGAGCTCAACTACGCTGCAACGGGCAACCATGTTTGTTGAAGATCCCGAGACCGGGCAGGATGTTGAGGTCAGTGATCCCACTGCGGGCGCACAAAATATTGCCGATGAGCTTGGCTATATTAATAATTTCTATCGGCCTGCCATACTCACTTACGAGTATACCGATGTACTGCCGTCGATTAACTTAAATTTCCAGCTTACCGACAACTCACAACTTCGTGTTGCTGCCGCGCGGGTGATGGGCCGGGCCCCGATCAATCGCGTTGCGGCCCATGCATCAACCAATGTTGAGCTAATCAGTGCTACGCAAAATCGCGACTCCGGTGAGATTACCTTATCCAACCAGCAGGCGCGCATTTCGGGGTCGTCAAATAACAGCCCTTATCTGGATCCGTTTTATGCCACTCAGTATGACATTTCCTATGAGCACTATTTTGACGATAGTGACGGCGCAATTATAGTTGCGGGTTTTTATAAGAACATTGAATCGTTTATCGAAAACATCGCCATCGAACCCTATGACTTTGAGGGGAACGGTTTTGTGGTTCCGGATTCAGTGACAGTACCAGTGTTTTACGAAGCCGATTACCCTGGCCAGGCGCCCGAACAGGTAGTGGATAGCACTGGTGAGCCAGTAACGGTGACGGTACCGACAACTGATGGTCGGTACGAAACGGCCATTAACAACGCGCGTGGCGGATATATACGAGGGATTGAACTGGCATATACCCAGATTTACAGCAGCTTACCGGGTATGTGGTCGGGACTGGGGGTTAATGCCAGCTACTCGTATACCGAGAGTGAAATACAGCGCACCGTGGGCAACGGTGTGTATGCCAGCCAGTTACCGGGCTTGTCAGAAAACGTTGCCACGATGACTTTGTTCTGGGAATACGAAGGGTTTGAAACCCGGGTATCAGGCCGCTACCGCGATGCTTTTGTTTCCAAGCAGGTCGCGGTTAACGATCAGACCGTTAATTTTGATGCAGAATTAGTGGTGGACTATCAGGCTTCCTATGAAATTAACGACAACTTAAGTGTGTTGTTCCAGATAAATAACCTGACCGATGAACCCACCCAAAGCTATTTCACCTCGCCTGAACAAACAGGAACCATTCAGTTCTTCGGAACCCAATATTTCCTGGGGATGACTTACTCATTATGATTACTTTTACTCAACCCACAGCATCCACCGGCGTGCTGTATAAATTACTGGCTGGCTTAATGGTGTTAGTGGTGCTTACCCTTACCGGGTGCGGTAGTTCTGGCACAGACTCAGGATCCAATGATCTATTGGTGTGTGATGCGCCTATGGTACCCGATGAAGCGGGCATGATGTGCGTGGAAAAACCGCCCATTGATTGCGATCCACCTACAGTACCTAATGAAGACAACAGTGCCTGCGTGGTTGGTGCCGACCCAACGCTGGATGATCCGGTGTATTTTCCAACGGCAAACCAGGCTGTGCTGTATTACAATCGCGCTGGGGTAGGGGCCACAAACGATCCGGGCGACAGCGCTTATGACGGCTGGAAACTGCATACCTGGAATAATGACGCCTGTGATGCTTATGCGGATGGCGATACTGATTGGGCCAATGGCCGTGCGATTTCCGGTATCGACCCTAATTTCGGGGCTTACTGGATCCTGGAGCTTAAACCCGGCGTAGCTGGTACACCAGGTGCCTGCCATAACTTTATTATTCATCAGGGCACGGACGACGCAGGCAAAGAAATGGGCGGTGGCGACTTTCAGGCACCTCTTGATCAGGACGATGAAACCTTTACACGGATGAATTTCACGCTCTCCGGCGTACCCACCGTATTTGAGTTTCCACTGTTGTCACTGGGCCCGCAACCGGTAAAAATTGAAGGGGCAGCAGCGCACTGGCTCGATACCCAGGTTATTTTATGGGATACGCCGGATGGCGTTGAAACAATTAAATTGCATTATTCTGCTGCAGCCGATTTAGCCACCACGGTGGAAGACGGCCTGAATGGTAGCGCCATTGAACTTAGCCCAACCAGTCTTACTGAAGAGCAGGTTGCTATTGCTCCCCATCTGGCTTCACTGCCGGCATTTGAAGGGCAGTGGAGTAGCGATGAAGCCAAAGCCGTGCTGAAAACCCAGGTGGTTGTGGGCGGTTATGCAAGCGATGGTACTTTGCTGGCAGCCACACGCTTACAACATGCCAACGTACTCGACCAGTTATACACCCGCGGTGAAAATGACGCCGATGAAGCCATGCTCGGTGGTGTTTATAGCGACGAAGGCATCACGGCATCAGTTTGGGCACCTACCGCAACGGAAGTAAATTTACTGGTCTTCAACGATAATAAAACCCTGGCTAATCGTTACCCAATGACCCTGGATGAGACGTCAGGCGTATGGTCATATGCTGGTGATACCAGTCTCGACAGAACACTCTATCGTTATGAAGTCACCGTGTATTACCCCTCGCTGGAAGAAATTACCACGCTGGAAGTTACCGATCCGTACTCGGTGTCGTTATCAACCAACGGGCGTTTCTCACGCTTTGTAAATTTAAGTGATGAATCGCTGAAACCAGACGGCTGGGATACTCAGTGGATCCCGGAGATTGCGAATCCGGAAGATGCGGTGATTTACGAAGGACATGTGCGTGACTTTAGTATTCGCGATATGTCTACCAGTGAAGCTAATCGTGGTAAATACCTGGCCTTTACCGAAACCGGCAGCGATCCGGTCAATCACTTACAGAGTCTGGCTGATGCGGGATTAACCCATTTTCATATTCTGCCCAGCAACGATATTGCCACAATAGACGAAGACCCGGCCAATACCGTGGACATCTACGATACCGTAGGTCAGCTATGTGTGAAAAAACCGGATGCCCAGGTGTGTAATGAAGAAGATCCAGCCAGCATATTACTGGATGTCTATAACAGCTACGACCCGCTATCCCAGGCAGGCAGTGCCCAGGCGCTGACCCAGGACTTACGCAGTGTCGACAGCTTTAACTGGGGTTATGACCCGCATCATTTCAATGCGCCGGAAGGGAGTTATGCGTCCAGTGCTGAAGGGGTTGAGCGGATCATTGAAATGCGCGCCATGGTGCAGGCGCTGCACGAGATTGGCCTGCGGGTAGCCCTTGATGTGGTGTATAACCACACCAATGCATCAGGTATCTTTACCAAATCGGTCCTCGATAAAGTGGTGCCCGGTTACTACCATCGGTATGAGACAGATAGCGGTGCTATTGTGCGGGAAACCTGTTGCGAGGATACCGAGCCGCGTAATGTGATGATGGAAAAGCTGATGTTGGACTCTTTGTCGATGTGGGCCAGTGAATACAAGTTTGATGCTTTCCGCTTTGACATAATGAGTCAATCGACCAAAGACAGTATGGTGCGCTTACGTGAAGCCGTTCAGGCTATCGATCCGGATAACTACTTTTACGGTGAAGGCTGGAACAAGATAGACCGTGGTTATGAACAGGCTAACCAGTTGAATATGGCCGGTACTGAAATTGGTACCTATAACGACAGACTGCGTGATGCGATCCGCTATGGTCATATTTTTAACCCCGACAGTGATTCTGCACTGTATGAACAGGACCGGGTCAAAATGGGCATGGCCGGAACGCTGGCTGACTTTGTATTAAACACCTCGGGCGGACGCGCTACTACCGCATCAGCACTTGGTGGTTATGCCAAAGATCCTGCCGATATTATCAATTATGTGTCCAAGCACGATAATGAAACCCTGTGGGATCAGCTCAACTACGTGCTACCAGAATCGCTAACCCTCCACGAACGGGTGCGGGCGCAAAATACCGGTATGGGAATTACGTTGTTATCTCAGGGCATTCCATTTCTGCAGATGGGCGGTGATATGTTGCGCTCTAAATCCATGGATCGCGACAGCTACGACTCCGGTGACTGGTTTAATTACGTTGATTTCACAATGCAAACCAATAACTGGAATATAGGATTACCACTGGCTGAGAAAAACCAGGCCCGCTGGTCAGAAATGGGCCAGTTTGTGTCATCGCCTGAACGGGCTGCCAGCATGACGGAAATTGAACTGGCGGCAGAAGTGTTTAAGGAATTCCTTACCATTCGCCAGACCAGCGCGTTATTCCGACTCACCACTGCTGAGGAAATCATGCAGCGGGTAGGTTTTCATAATCTGGGCACACGCCAGCAGGTTGGTCTGATCGCCATGAGCATTGACGATGGCTATAACAGTGAGGCAGAAACCCCGCTTACCGACATCGACGCTAATTACGATGCCGTGATGGTAATGGTTAATACCGGTTATGAGGAAAAGACCCTGAGCGTCAATACCGCTAGTGGTTTTATGCTGCACCCGGTTCAGCAAAGCTCTTACGACAGCACCGTACGCGGCGCTTATTTTACCGAAGATCAAGCGGGCAATGGCAGCTTTACCGTGCCAGCGCTGACCATCGCGGTATTTGTTAAGCCACAGGCAGGCGCTCAGGGATATGGTCTGGCGAGTTACGCTACCGCGGGTGCGCCGGATGTGGTGCCTTACGGTGATACCCCGGTTTATCTGCGCGGTAGCATGAATGGTTGGGGGACAGACGGTGAATTCAGTTATCAGGGTAATGGTATCTATACCGCAACAGCCCAGTTAACTGCGGGTAACCAGTATGAGTTTAAGTTTGCCTCCGAAGATTGGGCAACGGTTAACTTTGGTGCAGCCAATGCGTCTGAAGCAACCGTTACCGAGGGCGAACCCGTAGCGCTGGGCACCACCAACAATAATCTGTTCTTTACCCCCACAATCGATGCTACCTATCTGTTTACCGTTGATGCCAGCGATCCGCAGGCACCGGTATTAACGGTAGAAAACGAGGAGCCTTATGCGGGAACCGAGGTTTATCTGCGTGGTGGCTTTAACGGCTGGGGAACAGATACACCACTGCTGTATCAGGGTGGTCGTCAGTATCAGGTGGCCATGTCACTGGCTGCTGGCAGCTATGAGTTTAAGGTTGCATCTGAAGACTGGGCAACCGTAAATCTCGGGGCAATCTCCGGAGCTGATGACGATAAACAGGTAGTGCTAGGTGAGCCGGCATACCTGGCGGCGACCAATGACAACCTGGTACTGACCATTGAAGAAGACGGTGACTATGTGTTTGTGCTTGATGCTACCGATAAGGCCGAACCTGTACTCAAAGTCTTCAATGAGCAATTCTTTGGTAATACCCCGGTTTATCTGCGCGGTGGCATGAATGGCTGGGGCACCGATGATGAGCTTATCTATCAGGGCGCTGGTGTTTATGCCGTTGATATAACTCTGGGCGGTGGTGCTACCGAATTTAAGGTGGCCTCAGAAGACTGGGCGACTGTGAATCTGGGTAATCCGGACGATGCTCTGACCAATACCGTTGAAGAGGGTGTTGGCAAGATTCTGGGCAGTAGTAACAACAATCTGATGATTGAACTGGCTGCCGGAACCTACGAGTTCAGGGTAACCGGGCCGGATGCATCCCAACCCATCCTGACGGTTATTGCTAAATAACCCTGACTTGTTGTACCGTAAAAGCGCGCC
>JAYZXK010000122.1:0-8110 GCA_036141415.1 Pseudomonadota bacterium | reverse complement strand
TCTGCTGATTGATATGACCTCTCCTGGTGTGTCAGTAAAACCCATTATTACTTTAGATGGACGTCGCGAAGTCAACGAAGTTGCGTTTCAGGATGTCCGCGTACCGGTTGAGAACCTGGTCGGTGAAGAAGGCAAAGGCTGGACCTACGCTAAAGTTCTGCTTACCCACGAGCGCACCAATATAGCCGGTGTTGCTGTGTCGAAAAAGCGCCTGGAAGATCTCTACTCGCTGCTGGATAACCCGCCAGAAGGTTGTCCTGACTTAAAGCAAAACAGCGTGTTTATGAGCCGGGTTTTACAAACAGAAATGGAGCTTAAAGCACTGGAATTTACCGACTTACGGGTACTTTCGTCAGTAAGTACTGGTGCTGCGCCCGGGCCTGAGTCTTCGATTCTGAAGATCAAAGGTACCGAGATTCAACAGGCACTAGACGAGTTATACGTCGAGTTAGCAGGTATCTATGCGCTGCCGTTTGTACCGGAGCAATACGATGACGCTGGATATGAACCACGCATAGAACCCTTCTTCGCACCGAATGCTGCGCCACACTACTACAACAACCGTAAGGTCACCATCTACGGCGGCAGTAACGAAATACAGAAAAATATCATTGCCAAGCAAGTGCTTGGTCTATAGAGGAGCCGAACATGGATTTTGCATTAAACGATATTCAGCAGATGCTGAAAGACAGTGCCGGTAAGTTTATCCACAATGACTATGATTTTGAAACACGTCAGAAACACAGTAAGTCTGCACTCGGTTACAGCGAAGAAAACTGGCAGCTGTTTGCAGAACTTGGCTGGCTGGCATTGCCCTTTGCCGAAGACTTTGGCGGACTCGATGGCAATGCCACGGATTTGATGGTGCTTATGACCGAGCTGGGTCGTGGTCTAATCGTTGAACCTTATCTGCCCACTGTGGTGCTCGCCGGAAACCTCATTCAGCGCCACGGCACAGACAGCCAGAAAGATGCCCTGATTGGCGGCATTATTGGTGGCGAGCTTAAACTGGCCTTTGCCGGCTGGGAAGCGCAGGCTCCCGACGACATTAACGCTATTACCACAGTTGCTACCGGAACCGACGGAAAGTATACACTTAACGGCAAAAAATCAGTGGTGCTGCACGCCGAAAGCGCAGATAAACTGATTGTCGCTGCTCGTACCAAAGAGACTGGCATCAGCTTGTTTATTGTTGATACCAATGCCGAGGGGGTGACCGCTCGCCACTATCCAACGAATGATGGCGCGCGTGCCAGCGATTTAACGTTCACCGATGTTGCCGCTGAGCTGCTTGGCGAAGAAGGCACCGCAGCGCCAGCTATCGAAGCGGTACTGAACGATGCCATTGTGGCCGTCGCCGCGGAAGCGGTTGGGCTGATGGATAAAGTGCTGTCAGCCACCGTTGAATACACTAAAGTGCGCAAGCAATTTGATGTGCCAATCTCGAAATTCCAGGTCCTCCAGCACGATATGGTGGATATGTTTATGGAATGTGAGCAGGCCAGATCAATGCTCTACTACGCCGCTATCACCATCGGTGAAGGCGAACCAGAGGCGTCTCGTAAGGCCAGTCAGTTCCTCAAATGGAAGATTGGTCAGTCAGCCAGATTAGTAGGTCAGTCAGCCGTACAATTACACGGCGGCATGGGCGTTACCGATGAGTTAGATGTAGGCCATATGTTTAAGCGTTTAACCATGATCAACACCTTGTTTGGTTCAATGGACTCGCACCTTGATAGCCTGATCAAACAGCGTCAGGCTGCCTAGGAGAACGCTATGAAAGTACTGGTAACCGTAAAACGCGTCATCGATTACAACGTCAAAATCAGAGTCAAGCCGGATGGCAGCGATGTGGATTTAACCAACGTCAAAATGGCCCTGAATCCGTTTTGTGAAATCGCCGTTGAAGAAGCAATCCGGCTTAAAGAAAAAGGTATCGCCAGCGAAGTCGTGGTGGTAACGGTCGGTCCGACTCAGGCCCAGGAGCAGCTTCGTACTGCTCTGGCACTGGGCGCCGATCGCGCTATTTTGATTGAATCGGATGCCAAAACCGAATCACTTAACGTGGCAAAGCTGGTCGCCAAAGTGGTCGAACAAGAGTCGCCGTCGCTTATCATTATGGGTAAACAGTCGATCGACTCGGATAACAACCAAACCGGCCAGATGCTCGCCGCACTGTGTGACATGCCACAGGCGACCTTCGCCTCAGAAGTCACCATTAACGATGATAAAGTCTCTGTCACCCGTGAAATTGATGGCGGCCTGCAAACGCTGTCGCTAACCCTGCCAGCCATTGTGACCACTGATTTGCGCCTCAATGAACCACGCTATGCATCATTGCCTAACATTATGAAAGCTAAGCGTAAACCACTGGCAACCACTACACCAGAAGAATTAGGCGTCACGCTTAAAGCCCACACCGAAGTGGTGAGCGTTGCACCGCCTGCCGAGCGTGGTGCGGGGGTTAAAGTGAAATCAGTTGAAGAGCTGGTGAATAAACTCAAACAAGAAGCCAAGGTGATCTAATGGCCATTTTAGTAATCGCAGAACATGACAACAGTCAATTAAAACCGGCAACTCTGAACACCGTTGCCGCGGCCAGCAAACTGGATTTGCCAATCTCGTTACTTATCATCGGCAGCCAGTGCGGCGCAGTCGCCGACCAGGCATGTGCGATCAGCGGAGTAACCAGGGTAATAGTGGCCGACAACGAAGCCTACGCCCACCAGCTTGCCGAGAATTCAGCAAAGCTGGTAACCGACCTGGCCAGCGACTACGAGTATCTTTTTGCCGCGGGGACCACCACGGGCAAAAATCTGATGCCGCGCGTAGCGGCCTTGCTCGATGTCGCCCAGCTTTCCGACATAACGGCTGTGCACAGCGCTGATACCTTTACCCGCCCGATTTACGCAGGTAATGCCCTGGCCACCGTTAAGTCACTGGATAACAAAAAAGTGATCACCGTGCGCACCAGTGCATTCGATACCGCCGCGACCGACGGTAATGCCAGCCTTGAGATCTGTGACATTGTTCACACCGCAACGAGCTCTGAATTTGTTGAAGAACAACTCGCCGTGTCTGAGCGTCCGGAACTCACCTCTGCCAAAGTCATCATCTCTGGTGGTCGCGGTATGGGGAATGGCGAAAACTTCTCCCTGCTGGAAAAAGTGGCCGACAAACTTGGCGCCGCTGTCGGTGCTTCACGTGCCGCCGTCGATTCAGGCTTTGTGCCCAACGATATGCAGGTAGGACAAACCGGCAAAATCGTCGCCCCCGACTTATATATTGCTGTGGGCATTTCTGGTGCCATTCAACATTTAGCCGGAATGAAGGATTCTAAAGTCATTGTTGCGATCAACAAAGATGAAGAAGCGCCTATCTTCCAGGTTGCCGATTACGGCCTGGTAGCCGATCTGTTTACTGCCGTACCAGAGCTTGAATCAGCGCTATAGGAAGTGCTCATAAGCCGCCAGCAAAGTTGTAAATTTGTTAGGCGGCGGACTTCCCCTTTTCATTAATGCTTATCATAGAGACGAGGTGTTGCCGTGGAACGTGAATCTATGGAGTTCGACGTAGTCATCGTCGGCGCAGGCCCTGCAGGTCTATCTGCTGCATATAAAATAAAATCACTCGCCAATGCCAACAACCAGGACATCAGTGTTTGCGTGCTGGAAAAAGGCTCCGAAGTGGGTGCACATATTCTTTCCGGTGCGATTTTGGAAACCACTGCCCTTGATGAACTGATCCCCGACTGGCAGAACAAAGGCGCACCGCTTAACACCCCGGTCACTCAGGACGAACTCTACCTGTTAAAAAACGCCGGGAGTGCGACAAAAATACCCGGTTGGGCCATTCCGGCGCCGATGCATAATGAGGGCAACTTTATTGTCAGCCTGGGCAACGTGTGCCGTTGGTTAGCCGGTCAGGCTGAAGAAATTGGCGTAGAAATATTCCCGGGGTTCGCCGCCGCCGAAGTCATTTACGATGACAATAACTGCGTAAAGGGCGTTTACACCGGTGATATGGGTGTCGATAAAGACGGTAATCATAAAGATGGCTTCATGCCCGGTATGGCACTCTATGGCCGCTATACATTATTTGCCGAAGGCTGCCGTGGTCATCTGGGCAAATCGCTTATTGAAAAGTTTGAACTCGATAAAAACAGCGATCCGCAGCATTACGGTATAGGTATTAAAGAGCTATGGCAGATTGATCCGGCTCTTCATCAGCCAGGCCTGGTAGTGCATGGTTCGGGCTGGCCGCTGGATAAAGACACCAGTGGAGGTTTTTTCCTTTATCACGCTGAAGATAACCAGGTGGTTGTCGGGCTGATTATCGACCTTAATTACAGCAATCCCTACTTAAGCCCGTTTGATGAATTTCAGCAGATGAAACATCATCCGCTATTTGCTAAATATCTGTCGACGGGTAAACGGTTAAGTTATGGTGCCCGCGCCATTGCTAAAGGCGGTTTGAATGCATTGCCTGAAATGGTGTTCCCCGGTGGCCTGTTAATTGGCTGTGACGCGGGTACATTAAACTTCGCCAAAATCAAAGGCTCTCATACAGCCATGATGTCAGGCATGCTCGCAGCAGATTCGGTATTTGCGGCGCTCACCAGTGACAATGCGCCAGACAAACTGGACGGTTTTTCTCAGGCTTTTGCTAACTCGTCGTTATATAAAGAATTGCATGCCTCGCGAAACTTTGGCCCTGCCCTGCATAAATTCGGCCCGATTCTGGGCGGTGCGTATAACTGGGTTGAGCAAAATATCTTTAAGGGCAAACTCCCCTGGACGCTGCATGACACTAAACCAGACTATGCGCAGCTCAAACCGGCCGCAGAAGTCAGCCAGAAAACCTATCCTAAGCCGGATGGTAAACTCAGTTTCGATAAGCTTTCTTCAGTGTACCTGTCAAACACCAACCATGAAGAAGATCAGCCTGTCCACCTGCAATTAAAAGACCCATCGATTCCGGTACAGGTGAACTTACCGAAGTTTGCCGAACCAGCCCAACGTTATTGCCCTGCGGGCGTGTATGAAATTGTCGAGGCAGACGGGCAGCCACAACTGCAAATCAATGCGCAAAACTGTGTGCATTGCAAAACCTGTGACATTAAAGATCCGTCACAGAATATCTGCTGGGTTGTACCGGAAGGTGCTGGCGGTCCTAATTACCCGAATATGTGAGTCTGGACATGAAGAACATTAAGACCATTGGTATTGTCGGCGCTGGCGCTATGGGCCGCGGGATTGCACAGGTGTTGCTGAGCTGCGGAAAAACGGTTCTGCTGGCAGACACCAATGCCGATGTACTGGATGATGCGCAGCGTTTTATTAACCGCATGCTGACTAAGATGGCTGATAAAGGTAAGTTAACCGCCGTCAATGTGATTGAGGCGATGGACAACCTCAGCATCCACAACAGCACTGATTTATCCGCCTTTGAACAATGTGATCTGGTCGTTGAAGCCATAATCGAAAAACACGAGGCCAAAACCTCGTTATTTGCCTCACTGGAGAACATTATTTCCAGTGATTGTATTCTGGCCACCAACACCTCATCACTTTCAGTGACTCGCCTGGCGGCGTCTTGCAAATACCCACAACGAGTTGCAGGCTGGCACTTTTTTAATCCGGTACCGTTAATGCGCTTAGTGGAAGTTATCGGCGCAATTCAGACCGCTCCTGACGTGATAGAGCGATTGGAGTTTCTGGCGAGCGAATTTGGTCATACCCCGGTGATTGTTAAAGATATGCCTGGCTTTCTGGTTAATCATGTTGGGCGTGGTTATGGCGGCGAGGCACTGCATATTCTGGCAGAGCAAGTCGCTGATGTTGAACAAACCGACCGCATTTTAACCCAGCAATGCGGGTTTAAAATGGGCCCGTTTGAACTGTTTGATTTAACCGGACTGGACGTTTCCCACCGCGTCACTGAATCCATTTACCAGCAGTTCTATCACGACCCCAGGTATCGTCCGAGCCCGCTTGCCGAGCAGCGGGTACAAGCTGGCTTACTCGGCAGAAAAAGCGGTGAAGGCTTTTACACCTATGTCGATGGCGCACAGCAGTGCTCCCCAAAACCACAATTAAGTCAGGGTGACAACAAGCCGGTGTGGATCGCTAGCGATAATGCCGATGCACATGCCGCACTATCTGTGTTGATAGGTGATATTGGGGTGGATGTTGAATCCGGTCCTGCGCCGTCGGATGAAGCCCTGATCATTATTAGTCCCTGGGGTTCTGATGCTACCCGCGCCGCGCTAGCGGCGAAACTTGATACCAGGCGCACTGTTGCGGTTGATCCGCTGTTTAACGATGCCCCGGTCCTGGTACTGATGCCCACAGTGGCAACCGGCCAGCCCTTTACCGACAGTGCCGTTACGCTTTTTGCAAAAACCGGGAAAAACATTGAGCTCATAAAAGACAGCTGTGGTTTTGTTAGTCAACGCACCTTGGCCTGTATTATTAATATTGCCTTTGAGATGGTGCAACGGGATATCGCTAAGGCTGAGGATATTGACCGCGCGATGCAGCTCGGATTGGGTTATCCACATGGTGCCTTCAGCTGGGCTGAACGCATCGGCTATCACAATGTACTAACAATATTAAATACCCTGTTTACCCAAACCGGCGATCCCCGCTACCGCCCAAATCCGCTGCTGATTCGTCATACCTTAACCGAAACCCCGATGCTTTAAGGAACACACCATGCAACGTGCTTACATTTTTGATGGGATCCGTACCGCTTTTGGTCGCCATGGCGGCGCACTCGCCCATACCCGCCCTGATGATCTGCTGGCCATGTGCTTGTCTGGATTGATTGCCAGACAGCCTGTTGCACCTGAAGCCATTGAGGATGTCGTGATAGGCTGTACCAATCAGGCTGGAGAAGATGCCCGTAATGTTGCACGACACAGTGCACTTTTAGCCGGTTTACCGGTTACCGTTGCGGCGCAAACACAAAACCGATTATGTGGTAGCGGGCTCTCCGCGTGTATCGAAGCAGCCCGGGCAATAGAATGTGGGCATGGAGACTGGATGATAGCGGGCGGCGTGGAAAGCATGAGCCGCGCGCCGTTTGTGATGGCAAAAAATAGCCAGCCGTTCGGCCGGGACGTTAACGTTTATGACAGTACCATTGGTGCGAGATTCCCTAATCCGGCCGTAGAAGCGGAATTTGGCAGTCATACCATGCCGCAAACGGCAGACAATATAGCCAGTGATTTTCATATCAGTCGCGAAGACGCGGATGCTTTTGCCCTTACTTCTCAACAAAAATATCAAACGGCAAAAGCTGCTGGCTTTTTTGACGGTGAAATTCTGCCCGTCGATGTTGCTACCGCCAAACGGCGAATCACGGCAACGATAAGTGAAGATGAACATCCCAGAGCTGACACACAGGCCGCAAAGCTGGCGTCACTGTCTCCTCTGTTTAATGGGGGCGTAGTAACCGCCGGTAATGCATCGGGCATTAATGACGGCGCGGCTGCGTTGTTGCTCGGCAGTCTCGAAGCGGGTAAAGCCCTGGGTTTAAGGCCACGCGCGCGGATCGTTTCTGCAGCAGTTGCAGGTGTAGAGCCCCGCGTAATGGGACTGGGCCCCGTCGAAGCAATAAAAAAAGCCCTCAAACGCGCTGAGCTAACCCTGGCAGACATGGATGTTATTGAGATCAACGAAGCCTTTGCCGTGCAGGTACTGGGCTGTCTTAATCAGCTGGGCATTGCATTTGATGATCCTCGCGTTAACCCTTGTGGTGGCGCCATTGCCGTGGGTCACCCATTAGGCGCATCGGGCATTCGTTTAGCACTCACTGCCTTACGGCAACTCGAACAGCGCCAGCTTCGCTATGCGGTAGTAAGTTTATGCATTGGAGTTGGTCAGGGCGTCGCGATGATTATTGAGCGGGAATAGGCAAAATGTGGACTTTGGGAGCATTGGTTATGCTCAAATTACGGTGTATACTCGTCCGCAATGCCAAATAATTCATATAGTAAGCAAAATATTGTTTCGCACTGCTATATTTAGTACCCATTGGTGAAACATGCCTGTTGGCAATATTAATAAGAGTATCACAAAATATGACAGAGTTTAGCGACCTTCCT
>JAYZXK010000121.1:0-11165 GCA_036141415.1 Pseudomonadota bacterium | reverse complement strand
ATCTTCGGGGTATATGGTGTCACGGATTTTAGTGCTCTCGGTGATCCACACTTCTGGATCGGTTGAGTGCCAGGCTTCTATGTCTTGCGCCGTGATCTGTTTGTCGAGCCAGTCGGTCCACTCGGTATATGACAGCTCTTTTTGACCAATCATTTGCGAATCCCATACGCGGTGAAGGTTAGAATCCTGCCAGAAGAACCGTACTTTGATGTCGTTGCCGCCACGATCGGTGCCGTTGCCAGCATGAAGCGGCTGATGCAGATCGCCGATGATATGCACAATAAAGCGCAGTGCCAGCTGTTTGTCTGCTTTAGAAGCTTTGCTGTCTTCAAGCGTGGCGCGGAATTGTTTTAATGCGGTGACCGCATCGCCTTCTTCCGGTGCTTCTACTTCATGGTAGTGCTTGCCCTCAGGCACTGTAACGTAATGCCACGGGGAGGCGGTCTTCTGCCAGAACTCTGAAGGGTTTGACTTCATATCATCAGGGTAGGTGGAGGCTTCCGCGAGTGACTCGAGCGGCAGCAGCGCTTCTATTTGCTGTTTGGCTTCGGCTGAAAGGTGACGCTCGGCAATAGCTCCGGTTACGCGGTGGCCGGTTTGGCCCCAGCCAAAAGCGGGCAGGCTTAATACTGATGAAGCTAAAAGAAGCAGTGCAACAGGGGCGTTTTTAGCGCGTGTTATCATTTTAATTTTCCTTTGCAAATATAAATCCGTCGGGTTACTTATTTTGATAGCCCCAGCGTTCCATCAATGTCTGGTCTACTCCGATATGGTCGAGTACACGTGCAACGACAAAATCAATTAAATCACTGATCTGTTGGGGCTGATGGTAAAAGCCGGGTGAGGCGGGCATGATAGTAGCGCCCATTTGTGACAGTTTGAGCATGTTCTCCAGATGAATGCTCGACAGCGGCATTTCCCGGGTTACCAGAATCAGCTGCCCGCGTTCTTTGAGTACAACATCTGCAGCACGTTCAATCAGGTTGTCACAAGCGCCTACAGCAATAGATGACAACGTACCGGTAGAGCAGGGGCACACTACCATCTGCTTGGGAGCCGCGGAGCCGGATGCGACTGGTGAAAACCACTCTTCTTTACCGCATACCCGGATCTGCCCGGGATTGGCGTTAAAGCGTTCTGTAAAAAATGCGCTGGCTGCCTCGGGTTGAGCCGGGATCTTGAGGTCTTCTTCGGTAGCGAACACCACTTTTGCAGCGGAAGATATCAGTACAAATACGTCATACTCAGCTGCAACCAGTTGCTCCAGTAAACGGAGTGCATAGGGCGCACCCGATGCGCCGGTGATTGCCAGGGTAATGGTTTTATTCATGGTAACTCTCAGGCTTTACCCGCTAATACATCCAATAGCTTGTTATGGATCCCACCAAAACCGCCATTACTCATGATTAATACATGATCGCCGGGCTGTAGCATAGTGGCTAACTGATGAATGATAGCATCTACGCTACGAAATACTTGCGTGGGCGTGCCACTGTGCTTGGCCAGCTGTGCCATAGACCAGCCCAGGTTATCCGGTTCAAACAGTAAGACCTCGTCGGCTTCCTGCCAGGAATCGACCAGCACATCCTTGTGAATACCCATTTTCATTGTATTGGAGCGAGGTTCCAGTACCCCTATGATGCGGGCATCGCCGACTTTCTTACGCAAACCATCAAGAGTGGTTTTAATGGCGGTAGGATGATGGGCAAAGTCGTCGTAAACGGTGATGTCTTTCACGCAGCCGCGCACTTCCATGCGCCGCTTAACGTTTACAAATTCGCTTAATGCGGCAATGGCATCCGGCAGTGTTACGCCGGCATGATGAGCCGCTGCTATGGCCATCAGGGCGTTATCAACATTGTGCTGACCCAGCAGCGACCAGTTAACCGTGCCTACCTGTTCGTCCTGATAAAACACATTGAACGCTGAACCATCTGCATTAATGAGTTCTGCATGCCAATGGCGGCCTAAGTATTGCTGCTCACTCCAGCAGCCTTTGTCCAGTACTGCGGCCAGATTGTCGTCACTGTCGGGTGAGAGCACCAGACCAGTTGCAGGTACGGTGCGTACTAAATGGTGAAATTGTGTTTGGATAGCTGCCAGATTGGCGAAAATGTCGGCATGATCGAACTCCAGGTTGTTCATTACCAGAGTCCGTGGGCGATAATGAACAAACTTGGAACGCTTATCAAAGAATGCGCTGTCGTATTCATCGGCCTCAATCACGAAGAACGGGCTTTTGCCGACCCGGGCAGAGATACCGAAGTTTTGCGGAATGCCGCCAATTAAAAAGCCCGGCTCAAGCCCCGCGTATTCGAGTATCCAGGCCACCATGGAAGACGTGGTGGTTTTACCATGGGTGCCGGAAAGTCCGATTACCCAGCGGTCGGTTAGCAGGTTATCCAGTAGCCATTGCGGGCCACTGGTGTAAGGCAGATTGCGGTCGAGTACGTACTCTACGGCCGGGTTGCCACGGGACATGGCATTACCAATGATGACCATATCCGGCACGGGTTCAAACTGGGCCGGATCATAGCCTTCGGTAAGGGTAATTCCAAGCGCCTCAAGCTGGGTGCTCATTGGCGGATAAACATTGCGGTCTGAGCCTGTGACTGTGTGTCCCAGCGATTTGGCAATTGCAGCGATACCGCCCATAAAACTGCCACAAATTCCCAAAATGTGTACGTGCATTAACTTTCCTGCGCTAATTTCATATCCGAACACTTTACCAGATGCGCAACGTGTTGCCTAAACATCTGATTTCCTTTCAGGGGTGAGTCAGTTTACAATCTAACCAGAGCATCATGCTCGAGGTTCAATTGCTGCCACGCGGCAACGGAGAGAACCAGCATTATCGACCCGTATAGTGCAACAATACCCTACATAGAAAAAAAGGCTTACATAAACCATGAAAAGACTTAATTCACAAATGCAACAAGATGGCGCTCCGCTCGAACTCATTTTGCTGATCCGTACGCTGTTGGCGGGCTGTAAAGAGATTTCGTTCCGGGTAAGTCAGGGCGCTTTGGCGGGCGTTTTGGGTTCAACTCTGAGTGAAAACGTTCAGGGCGAAACGCAAAAGAAACTGGATGTGATTTCAAATCAAATTCTTAAGGATATCCTGAAGGAATCGGGTTATGTAAAAGCGATTTCCTCCGAAGAGGAAGATGACGTGGTGCCCTGTCACCCGGAAGGCAAATACCTGGTGAGCTTTGATCCGCTGGATGGTTCTTCAAACACCGAAATTAACAGCCTGATTGGTACCATCTTTTCCATTGCCCACGCGCCGCAATGGATGGAGCCTGATGATCCTTCCGCCTTTTTACAGCCTGGTACGCAAATGGTAGCGGCCGGATACGTGCTATACGGGCCGTCGACCATGCTGGCAATGACCACCGGCCGCGGCACACACATTTATACGCTGGATAAAACCCACGGGGGGTTCCTGTTAACTCACCCGAATATTCAGGTGCCGGAGCAAACCGCCGAGTTCTCTATTAACGCTTCTAACCAGCGCCACTGGGAGCCGCCTATTCAAAACTACGTGGCGGATTTGCTGGCCGGTACCGAAGGGCCGCGCGAGAAAAACTACAACATGCGCTGGGTAGCAGCCATGGTGGGCGATATTCACCGCCTGTTATGTCGTGGCGGTATTTTTATGTATCCGTACGATAAGCGCGACCCGGCCAAACCAGGTAAACTGCGCCTGTTATACGAAGCCAACCCCATGGCATTTCTGATGGAGCAGGCCGGCGGTCTGGCGTCAACTGGTGAAGGGCGCATCATGGAAGTAATGCCGGAGGAAATTCATCAGCGTGTGCCGGTTATTATCGGCTCCAAAGACGAAGTTGAGGCTTGTCTGACCTATTACGACTAATTGGTTAGGCAAAATAAATCCTAAGTATGCCCGATACGTCGGGCAACAGGTTTTTATTTTTTTCGGTTAGCCTTATACTTGACGCAATTTTACTATTAACGAAAGGACAATCCCGTATGAGCTTAAACGCCGT
This sequence comes from Pseudomonadota bacterium, assembly GCA_036141415.1. Taxonomy (GTDB): domain Bacteria; phylum Pseudomonadota; class Gammaproteobacteria; order Enterobacterales; family Alteromonadaceae; genus Alteromonas. Next base: position 7,155 of record JAYZXK010000121.1, on the reverse strand, counting down.
ACCAGCAGGCAAGAAACTGCCTGACGAAGTGAACGTAATTATCGAAATCCCAGCGCACGCTGATCCGGTGAAGTACGAAGTAGACAAAGACACTGGTGCTATCTTCGTAGACCGCTTCATGGCAACCTGCATGCACTACCCAACTAACTACGGTTATGTAAACAACACGCTGTCTGAAGACGGTGACCCGGTTGACGTGCTGGTTATCACGCCTTTCCCTCTGCTGGCAGGCTCTGTGATTAAGTGTCGTCCTATCGGCGTATTAAACATGACTGACGAATCAGGCAAAGACGCAAAAGTACTGGCTGTGCCAATCGACAAGCTGTCTACCCTGTATCGCAAAGTGTTTGAAACCTCAGACGTAGAGCCTCTGCTGCTGAAGCAAATTGAGCATTTCTTCGAGCATTATAAAGATCTGGAAGAAGGTAAATGGGTGAAAATTGACGGTTGGGCCGATGCCGCTGCCGCGAAAGCTGAAATCGTATCGAGCGTTGAGCGTTACGAAGCTGAAAAGTAAGCACTTCGCTTATTGATTAAAGGCTCGATTCGTCGGGCCTTTTTTATTTGGAGAATCTATGTTGCGATTGATACAACAACGTGCAGCCTCGCTGCTGTGCTGCCTGATGCTCGCTTCTGGTGTGACAAATGCCAGTGAAGTCAAAGAAGTGTACTGGGAAGACCTGGTGCCGCCTGATTTCAATGAACTGGCACCGCAACAGGCTACCGATCACAATAATAAGATGGCTCAGTTACAACCCGACGCCCCGGTGGTGGATATCTATAATGGCGAACGGGTTAAAGTGCCGGGATTTATTGTGCCGTTAGAAGGCACGGCTGAACTGACTACCGAATTTTTGCTGGTGCCGTTTTTTGGTGCCTGTATCCATGTGCCGCCACCACCTTCCAATCAGATAGTGCATGTTAAAATGAATGAAGGGGTGCCGGTAGAGAACCTCTACGATGCGGTGTGGGTAGAAGGTATCTTCTCCACCACGCGATATAGCAGCGATTTGGCCGCGGCCGGCTACAGTATGCAGGGCGAAGCCGTTCATCCGTATTAGGTGATAAAAGCGCTCGATTTGTATAAAAAACGTGCTAATGTGAAAGTCTGTCTCTTTGCATTAAGCACCTTATGAAAAATCCCATTACCTGGTTCGAAATTTATGTTGATGACATGCCCCGGGCCTCATCGTTTTACAGCTCGGTGTTTGCCATCGAATTTACCGATTTACTGGATCCTACGACTCCATCTGATAGCGCATTACAAATGAAGGCCTTTCCGTCTGATATGGAAAGTCATGGTGCGTCAGGAGCGTTAGTTTGCGTTGATGGCATGCCGGCTGGTCAGAATAGCGTACTGGTTTACTTTTCCTGTGAAGACTGCGCAGTGGAAGAGTCGCGTATTGAGCCCGCTGGTGGCACCGTAGTGCGGCCTAAATTTTCGATTGGCGATTACGGCTTTATCACACTGGCCAAAGACACCGAAGGGAATATGTTTGGCCTACACTCGTTAAGCTAAACAGCTTTAGCTAGTGGCTGTGGGTAACGCCTTAGCCAAGTGCCAGCCACAACCCAACGCCCGCCATTAACGTACCCGCAATATGGTTCATGATGCGCACGTTGCCGCTGTGCATCAGCAATGTGCGCAAGGTTCTGCCGCCAGAGGCATAAATCAGCAGGCAGCCAAACTCCAGGGTAAGGATGATGGCAATCAGGCTGGCTAATTGTTCCGCCAACGGCTGAGCGGCATCAATAAAGGGCGGTAACAACGCCACAAAAAAGGCCCAGCCCTTGGGGTTAGCAATGGCCGTAATAAAGCCTTGTGCGATTAATTGAGCCCGGGTGGCTCCCGGGCCATCCTCGGCGTGCTTCAGGGCCATCCTGCCTTTGGACATCCACATTTGAATGCCCAGATAGAGCAGATAGAGTCCGCCAGCATATTTAAACAGGGTAAACACGTCAGGATAGTTTAACAGCAACGCCGCTACGCCCACCGCAGAAAGCGTAGCCACCAAACCTACGCCGGTGAGTTCGCCCAGCATCATCCATAATGCGCGCTTTACGCCAATGCTCATGCCCAATGTCATGGCCAGCGTCATACACATTCCCGGTGTCACAGACACAAAGAAAAAAGTGGGTACAAACACAGACAGTAATGCCCAGCTCATGGATGATTTCCGGTTCAATAAATCGAGGCGGGAAATTGCCAGAAAAGTCATTCACTGGCAACCCTTTCTGTTGGGGCAATAATGGTTTGATAAACGGGTAATGCGCCGGGAAACTCAGGCGCATTACCCGCAGTGCTTATTCCTCGCTGGCTGCTTCGGTCTCGGCTTCTTTAGCCTTTTCTTCAGCTTCCTGCTGCTGTTTTAACTCGTCGATAAAGGTTTCGTATTGCGCCTGCATTTGTGCGATATCACGATCAATATCGGTTTGCCAGGTCTCACCAAAGTCACTGGTGCTGACGATTTGGCCCTGATCGCAAAGGAAATACAGCGTATTACCAGTAGTCAGTTGTGGCAATAGCGAATGGCAATTGTCTTTGGCCACGCCATGCAGCTGCCAACTACTGCTGTCATCTGCGTTGCTCAGTGCGGTAGTGGCAATACGGATTTGGCTCTTCTCGCCGCTGGACTTGCGGTTACGACTAAGTGTGATGACTTCATTGTTGTCGGTGAGCACCGGTAAACTTACATCTGCCTTAATGTCGCCAAATAAACTCAGGTTGCGGTTGATGGATTGCCAGGTCAGACCGTCATCAACACTGATCAGTTGTGAGCCAACCCCATCCCACTGGCTAACTTCAACGGCTACCAGTGCGCCATTGGCAAGTTGTGCCATATTGCGAAGTGAGGTGCTTTTATCGGTCGACCAGCTGTTATCTGCCGGATTGTAGTCGTGACGCTTGTTATCGTTGAAGATCCGCAGTGTACCTTGTTGGGTAATAGCTGCAAACAGACCGCCATTCTGGATAAGCCAGTCGTTGGGATCTTTCTTCACATAACTGCCGATTTTCTGCCAGGGGGGGGTTAACTGGTTGAACCGGTATACCTGATATTGTTTGGCAGAGCTGGTCAGGGCAAAGTAACTGTCGGCTGTCTGGCCCATCCAGACAATCGCTTCATCGGCATCTACTGGTTTGGTTAGCTGCCATTGTTGCCAGTCGGAAGATACAAAAAGTTGCCCTAATTCTCCACCCACGGCAACTTTTCCGTCGATTTGCAGCGCCGCATAGAGCTGGGAATTAGTTGGCAGGTTATGGGTTGTCCAGCTACCATCCTGCTGGATAGCCAGGCGACCGAACTTAGCAGCCAGGGCGCGTTGCTGCGTCGTTGGTAGTACAATGGGGCTGGCTGCAAGGGCGTTTTCGGTTGCCAGTACACTGAGCTTTTCGCGCAGCGGATCCAGTTCATCGCTTTGCCAGCTTTGGCTGGTTTTGCCACTAAGCTGTTGCTGAATTTGTGGATACTGTGGCAGTACGATGCTGCCTAAATCCGACTCTTCAAATACCCGCGTAACAAATGCTTTGGATGAAGTGGAAGTGCTCCAGAATGAGCTTTCCTTAATACTGAGTAAGGGCTGAAACAGCACAGAACCAAGGTCGGTGAGCGTGGTGTCACTTACCGCAAATTCACCGGCGGCAGAGAATACCGGCATGGAAATCCACGACGTCATATCACCGCCATTATAAAAACTGTACAACGTTGAAATCATGTACTCGCCCGGTGGCATGCTGCCGATAAACAGCTGGCTGTCTACCGTTCCCTGATAAACAGGCGTCAACTCATAGACTTCAGGGTCCCAGTCGACCTTGTCTTCGTCGATGGTTTTACCTTTCTTTTCGGCTTTCTCTTTGGCCTGGGCGATGGCAGCGGCTTTAATCGCGTCCATGTTATCAGTTCGAACCACAATCACGGCTGTCCAGCCTTTATGTAACGGCGCAAGCCGTTCGGCATTGTTGATAACCTGTAAGGTAACAACCCCATGAGTGGCTGGTAAGGGCTGATTTTTGGCGATGGCCGTGGAGCGGATCTCGTATGTGGCGCAACCGCTTAGCATGCTGACTAAAAATGCGGCAACAAGTAAAAAACTACGCATGATTTTATCCTGTTGAAATTATTTTTCCCTGGGTGTTAGCTCAGGCCGATGACCTTAAAGCAACTTTGTCTGCATCATCAAACTGAGCGGTGACAAGAATATACGGCAAAGTTATTGGTAAAAGCGAGCGGATCTGCATTCCAGGCAGAAAATTTCGTTATATGCAGTACGAGCCAGGGAAGGACTTACTGCAGAGGAGAATTTTCGGTTTCCTTAAGCTTTCCTTAAGGTTTGATTTTTACACTGCTCATCAGTTAATTATCAACAGGATTCTCAGATGGGTCGTATCCGAGCCTTGGCAGGCGTTATCAGTTTATTTGCTGGTCTGCTTTTTACTACTGCCAACCTGGCCGTTGCCGCACAACCAGCACCCGAGCTGGTGCTCCATTTAAACAGCCAACAGGTAAAGTTATCTGACTACCGGGGGCAGGTGGTATACCTCGATTTTTGGGCCAGCTGGTGTAAGCCGTGTCAGCGCTCTTTTCCCTGGATGAATGACATGCAGGCGAAATATGGTGAACAAGGCTTCACGGTAATCGCCGTTAACCTCGATACTGAAAGAAAGCTCGCCGATGAGTTTTTAAGTAAGTTGCCAGCCCACTTTCCGGTGGCTTTCGACCCCTCGGGCAACTCAGCCCAAACCTACCGGCTTAAGGGCATGCCTACCAGCTACCTGATTGATAAAACCGGACAACTGCGCATTGCCCATCAGGGATTCCACGTTGATAAACAAGCCAGCTATGAGCAGGAAATTCAGGGCCTGTTGGCCGAATAGGAGTTTAGTATGAAACGCAAATTATTAGCTTTTGTAGCCCTTGCGGGCGTTCTTCAATTAAGCGGTTGTGCTTCGATTGGCGTGCAGCCCTGGGAACGTGATTTGCTGGCGAAGGATGAAATGGCATTGGGTGCTGAAGGTGTCGATTTAGGCCTGGATGATCACATTTATTTCAGTAAGGAAGCCACCAGTGGCGGTCGTTCATTTGCCGGAGGCGGCTGCGGATGCAACTAAATAATAAAGCAACAGTAGCCAGTGCGCTGGCCGGTGCAGCCTGCGCGTTATTAGGTACTCCGGCTGCCCAGGCCGAAGAGGGAATGCTCAAAGACTGGCAGTTCGACACCGCGATTCTGTATTACGGTGAAACTGACCGGGTGAGTCTGGCCGAAGGTGTGATTAACGCCACGAAAACCAATGATGATGACAGTATTTTTAACGTTAAACTGGTGCTCGACACACTGACCGGAGCATCGGCCAACGGGGCCGTGGCACAGCCTTATGCGCAAACATTCTCCCGTCCGTCAGGCAAAGACGGTTACGTGGTTAACGCCGGTGAGACGCCGCTGGATGATACATTCCGTGATACCCGTGTACAGGTGTCGGGCTCATGGATGCAACCCTTTACTGATACCTGGCGGGCTACCGGCGCCGTGAATGTGTCTACCGAGTATGATTACTTATCATTGGGTCTGAGTGGCTTACTGGAAAAAGATTTGTTTATGCGTAACACCACGTTGTCGGCGGGGTTATCGTTCCAGTTTGACTCCATCGACCCGGTTGGTGGGACCCCTGATGTACTCACCAGCATGCTGATCCCAACTTATCTCGGCGACGACAATGATGAAGGCGAAGACGAGTTTGAGTGGGATGATGACTACGAGGACGGCGAAAACAAAACCGGCTCGGAAAGTAAAACGACGACTGACCTTATCTTAGGCGTTACCCAGGTAATTAGTCGCCGCATGCTGATGCAGTTTAATTATGGTCTGAGTGTGGTCGATGGTTACATGACTGACCCTTACAAACTGTTAAGTGTTGTGGATAGTGCCGGTATTACTCAGGATGTCATTTATGAAGGCCGCCCGGACTCACGCACCAAGCACAGTTTTTTCTGGCAAACCAAATATGCGCTGGATAACGCTGTGGTGGATGTGTCTTACCGTTATGCTACCGATGACTGGGAGATCGACTCGCATACCATTGATTCACGTTTCCGTTTTAATTTAGGAGATAACGATTACATTCAGCCCCATTTGCGCTATTACCAGCAAAGTGCTGCGGAATTCTACCGGCCGTTCCTTAATCAGGCCGATCCGCTGCCAATGTATGCCAGCGCCGATTATCGGGTTGGAGAAATGACCGCTTATACCCTGGGCCTAAAGTACGGGCATAAAATGGAAAACGGCCATGAATGGGCAGTCCGTGCTGAGTATTATCAGCAGGATCCGAAAAACGCCGGTTTTGACGAGCCGGGTGTGCTGGCCGATTTAGACCTTTACCCCAGTGTGAAAGCCGTTATATTACAGTTTAACTATCACTTCTAAGGTATGCACAGCCTACTGATGGCCGCTAATCACGCCAACCCCGCCGGGGCTGCCCCGACAGCAGACCTGGCGGTTACCGTACAAGCCCAGGATGGCTTTATGCTGGGCACTTTCGATGCCATGGCCAGCCCCTGCGAAATCCTTATTGAAACTGATAATAAGCACTTCGCCCGGCAGCTTACTCAACTGGCTTGCAATGAAGCAAAGAGGATCGAATGTAAGTACAGCCGATACCGGGCCGACAGCGTGATCAGCGCCATTAATAGCAGTCACGGCGAGCCAAGGGCTATTGATGATGAAACCTGGCGGTTATTAAGTTTTGCCAATACCTGTTACCAGCTCAGTGAAGGTATGTTTGATATTACTTCAGGGGTACTGGGTAAGGCCTGGCACTTTGACGGCTCAGACCGATTACCAGCGCATTCTGATATTGATGCGTTGTTAACCCTGATTGGCTGGCAACGGGTAGAGCTAACCGCAGAATACGTAACTTTGCCGGCGGGCATGCAACTGGACGTGGGTGGCATTGGCAAAGAGTACGCAGTGGATCGTGTTGCCGCGTTGTTGTCGGAACAGGCACCGGAAGTGTCGGTGGTGGTCAATTTTGGCGGTGATATTCGGGTTACACGCCGGCGGATTAACGACCAGCCCTGGTATATCGGCATTGAAAACCCTCTAAAGGCAGAGCAGGGTGATACCCTGGTGAAAATTTTTCAGGGCGGGCTGGCTACCAGCGGC
>JAYZXK010000120.1:0-5297 GCA_036141415.1 Pseudomonadota bacterium | reverse complement strand
TGATCATCAGCATGCAAGGCATGCTGAGGCCACAATGTGCGGTTTATCACCCGCTGATTCACCGCCAGGGCTAGCCCGTTTTCGTCCACGGAAAGGTCTTCAATAAGCTGCTTCAGGCTCAGGCCTTCAACCACTTCCGTTACTTTGTCATTAACTGTAATCTGCATTGTTCTCTCCACATACCGGGCACCCCTCAAGAGGCGGTAATTTAAGGGCTTGCCACTGACCACTAAGGCCATCGAAAAGCCGTAATTCCCCCCAGTTCAGTGGGGCCATAGCAGTAATAAACAGCAGGGTCTGCAGCGCCTGCATGATGCCAACAATGCCTACAACCGGTCCCAGGACCCCCTGGGCAAGGCACGTATTGGGCTCACTTTGCGCAGGCGCATATAAGCACCGATAACACCCATGAGCCTGATGTGGATGTAACAGCAGTAATTGCCCCTGCATACCACTGGCAGCGCCGGATATAAGCGGTACCCCCAGTTGATAGCAAGCCTGATTAATTAATTGCCGGGAAGCCATATTGTCGGTGCAGTCAAGCACTACCGACGCCCCGTTCAGCAGGCTTTCAGCATTACTTTCAACCAGTCCTGTGGCATAGCATTGCACTCTCACTGACCGGTTAATGTCACGCAAGCGCAGGCTCGCCACCCTGGCCTTGGCCTCACCGATATCCTGCTCACCGTAAAGCGGCTGTCGAGGCAGATTACTCAGCTCCACCTCATCACCGTCGACCAGTCTTAGCCTGCCAACCCCGGCACCCGCCAGGTACGGCGACACAGCACAACCGAGGCCACCGAGCCCAATAATCACCACTACTGCCTGGCTCAAAGCCTGTTGCTTAACCTCATCCATCTCCGCCACCAGCAACTGCCGGCTGTATCTGACGTAATCATCTCTGGTTAACACGGGCATAGGTCTCCTTCAGCCAGTTAACTGCAGCCAACGGCTCGACGGCGTGGGTAATGGCGCTAACTACCGCCACGCCACTTACTCCGGTGTCGACCACGTCGGCAAATCTGGCCTGACTGATACCACCAATGGCCACGGTGGGTATATCACCAACGAGTTGTTGATAACGCCGCAACCGGGCTAAACCCTGGGGTTTGGAAGGCATCATTTTGGTCTGGGTGGCAAAGATATGGCCGAGGGCGATATACGAAGGCCTGAACTGTTTGGCCCGGCATAACTCAGCATAGCCATGGGTAGAAATGCCCAGTCGCAGTCCGGCTTTGTAAATAGCGCTTAAGTCGGCAGTTTCCAGATCCTCCTGCCCCAGATGAACACCATAAGCGCCGCACTCAATAGCCAGTTGCCAATGGTCATTGATAAACAATCGGGTTTGATAGGGCTCAGCCATATTGACTGCCTGGCGGATTTGCTTAGCAAGATCTGCCCCGGGTTGCTTGATACGCAACTGGATAATGTTCAGCCCCAGGGGCAATAGCAAAGCTAACCACTCAAGGCTGTCTACCACCGGATATAAACCAAGTGCAGTGCAGCCTAAGGGGGCAAACCCCTCGGGCGGCAGGGTAACATCAGCATCCGCGGGTAACTGACTCACCCTGGGAAAGTGTTGCGTATCTGCGGGCCAGCCACAGCGAGCTAACGGCCCGGCACCAGAGCCAGCCGCATACCCCTTAGCCAGACCCGCGTTTACATAGGCTTTAGCGACACAGACGGCATCATGTAGTGGGTAATCCAGTGCCAGAGCGGCTGCGATAGCACTGGCAAACGTGCAGCCACTACCATGATGATTATCAGCTTGCTGCCGGATACTGCTATAACACCAGTGCGCCTCTTTGGTGTAAAGCCGGTCTTCAGCCTGTTCTGCTGAGCCATGCCCACCGGTGCAGAGCAGCCTTGTTTTCAACAAATCTTCGAAATCCACCTCGCCATCGCCGCAAGCAAGCAAATACTGCATTTCATCACTATTCGGTGTGCACAGGTCAACGCTTGCTAACAGAGCGCGACAGGCCTGAGCTGAAACGCAGGCCATTGTGGCGCCGGTAGTCGCCACCTGAACGGGATCCCAAATAACCAAGACCTGGTTATTACGCTCACGCACCTGATTAATTAATCCGATCACCACATCCACCTGTGCGTCGTTACACAACAAGCCAATTTTGATAGCCTGTGGCGGCATATCCTTTAGCAACGCCTGCCCCTGACTGCTTAATAATTCGGGGGCAACCGCCGCCACCTGCTCAACCGCCACGGAGTTCTGCGCCGTTATTGCAGTGAGCAGTGTGCAGGCATGGCAGCCTAAATCGTGAAGCGTGAGCATGTCGGCCTGAATCCCCGCGCCACCGCCGCTATCGGAGCCGCCGATACACCAGACAACAGGACGCTGATCAGTGGCTGTCATGATCGCTATCCTCGGCGGTAACGGCCGGATGATAAAGCTCTGCGCCGCGCTGATTAAACTCTACCGATTTGGCACGCATGCCCTCCACCTGCTCGGCGGTAGTTTGGTCAGGGTCGACTTTTACCGCAATGGCTTCTCCCCGGGCGTGTTTAGCAGCCGCATCACGAACTTCATGGGAAATTTTCATCGAACAGAATTTGGGGCCGCACATGGAGCAAAAATGAGCCACTTTGCCTGCCGCCTGGGGCAGCGTTTCATCGTGGTAAGCACGCGCGGTGCCCGGATCCAGCGCCAGATTAAACTGATCCTCCCAGCGAAATTCAAAGCGAGCCTTAGACATGGCGTTGTCCCGAATTTGCGCCGCCGGATGCCCTTTCGCTAAATCTGCCGCGTGCGCGGCAATTTTATAAGTGATAAGCCCTTGCTTCACATCCTCTTTATTTGGCAAGCCCAGATGCTCCTTGGGCGTGACATAACAGAGCATTGCGCAACCAAACCAACCGATCATGGCGGCGCCAATTCCCGACGTAAAATGGTCGTAGCCTGGTGCAATATCAGTAGTGAGCGGGCCAAGGGTGTAGAAAGGCGCGCCATGACAATGGGTTAACTGCTCATCCATATTGGCTTTAATTAAATGCATGGGCACGTGTCCTGGCCCCTCAATCATTACCTGTACATCATATTCCCAGGCAATTTTGGTCAGCTCCCCAAGGGTATGTAGTTCGGCAAACTGCGCCTCATCATTGGCATCGGCCACTGAGCCGGGACGCAAACCGTCACCTAAACTCAGCGACACGTCATAGGCCGCGCAAATTTCACAGATTTCCCTGAAGTTCTCATACAAAAAGCTCTCAGCATGATGACTCAGGCACCACTTAGCCATTATGGAGCCACCACGGGATACAATGCCCGTCACCCGGTTAGCCGTCATTGGCACGTAACGCAGCAGCACCCCGGCGTGTATCGTAAAGTAATCAACGCCTTGTTCCGCTTGTTCAATCAGCGTGTCACGAAACAGCGGCCAGGTGAGGTCCTGCGCGACGCCGTTCACTTTTTCCAGCGCCTGATAGATAGGCACAGTACCGAGGGGGACAGGACTATTTCGAAGTAACCACTCGCGGGTTTCGTGAATATTGCGCCCGGTGGATAAATCCATGATGGTATCTGCGCCCCAGCGTGTTGCCCAGACCAGCTTTTCTACCTCTTCTTCGATGGAAGAGGTGACCGCCGAATTACCAATATTGGCGTTCACCTTGACCAGAAAATTGCGGCCAATAATCATTGGTTCAGACTCCGGGTGATTAATATTTGCCGGAATAATGGCGCGCCCGGCAGCTACTTCAGCCCGGACAAATTCCGGCGTAATCTGCTCTGGTAATGCGCTGCCGAAGTTTTCCCCTTTGTGCTGTTGCAACAGAGCTTCATCACGAACCTGTGCCCGGCCCATATTCTCCCGAATGGCAATGAACTCCATTTCCGGCGTTATGATCCCCTGCCGGGCATAGTGAAGCTGGGTAACACATTGACCGGATTTCGCGGTTCTGATTGGGCGTTCTACCTGCATCCGTAACGCGCGGGCATGCTCATCAAGCTGGCTATCGCGGGTATATTGCGATGCTGAAACTGTCACTGCCTCGCAATCACCACGCTGATCAATCCACTGCTCCCTGAACCCGTGCAAGCCGTTGTGTACATTGATGTTGATATCCGGATCGCCATAGGGGCCTGAGGTATCGTAAACCAGTACCGGTTCATTCGCCTGATAAACCGGATTGGCAGCATCGCCACCAAGCAGGCTGTCTGACTGCTCAATACTGCGCATAGGAACGCGAATAGTCTGATCTGAGCCATTCAGATAAACCCGCCTGGAACCGGTAAAGCTCTCGCCGCTTAATTGCTCTATGAAATGTTGCGCTTGTTCGCGCTGTTGACGTCGTGTTGACATAGCATTTATTCCTTGTGGAAGTGAGAAAAATGCTTGTCAGGAGTGTTTAAAAAGACGATTACCACAGCCAAAACAAGACCTTCCGGTGCTGCGTTGTACTGTGGGTAATATTGCCTTGTTCCCTTCGCAGGTATTAGCCTGATCAGGTTCAACGGATCCCGCTTTCGCGGTCTCAGCTTGCATTCCGTAAGGAATAGCGAAGCACTCCGACAAGTATCGTTAATTGCAGCCTTTTAGCTTTTGCAACCAGATTGCCACCGAGTATAGGGAATGCAATCCAGCACTTCAAGGCCAGCAACTAAGTTAGTTTTCTCTTAATGAAATGGTCATTTTGACCGGGAATAATTGTATCAACACTACCCAATTCGCTGAATGTGCGTACAATGTGCGCTTTTTCTCAGCAACAATAACCATAGCAGCATTATGACCGATAACGCCGATCCGTATCACGACATTCGCCCGTTTAACGACGCAGAGGTGCCCGCGTCCATTGAGCGACTGATTAACGATCAGGAATTTATCAACGCTATAGTTAATCACCGGTTTGAACACAGCCCGCGCTGGCTGTCGTCGTTGCTGAGCCCGCTGGTAAAAGTGTTGATGCGACTAAAGTGGCGAAAGCTTAAAACCGTTGCCCACATTCAAAACGAAGTGGGTGTGTTTATGCAATCGCTGCTACAGCGCACCAGTCAGGGCATCACTGTAAAAGGGCTTGATAAACTCGACCCTGGCAAAGCATATATATTTATTTCTAATCACCGCGATATCGCGATGGATCCAGCACTGGTTAATTTTGCCCTGCACCGGGCCGGCCACGAAACTGCGCTGATCGCATTTGGTGATAACCTGCTCAAAAAGCCCAGTGCCACCGAGTTAATGAAGCTCAACAAAGGGTTCGTGGTAAAACGCTCAGCCAAGGGCCCGCGGGAGTTACTTAAAGCACTCACCCAGCTGTCGAATTTTATTAAAGACTCATTAAAC
>JAYZXK010000119.1:0-6227 GCA_036141415.1 Pseudomonadota bacterium | reverse complement strand
TGTGGCCTTTTACTCTTCGAGCAGACTAATTTAGAAGTGATCGGCGTGAAAACGCAGATGATCGCCAATAAACGAGGCTATAAAGTAATAGCTGTGATCGTAGCCTTCATGCTGACGCAGGGTCAGTGGATACTGATTCGCTTCAGCAGCATGTTGCAGCGCCTCGGGTTTTAGCTGCTCAGCCAGGAAGTTATCGTCCAGGCCCTGATCGACCAGCATTGGCGTATGCGCTTTGCTGGCATTGATCAGACACACGGTATCGTGGGCTTCCCAGGCTGATTTATCGTCGCCCAGATAAGCGGTAAATGCTTTCTGGCCCCAGGGGCAGTTAACCGGATTAGTAATTGGGCTGAAGGCCGACGCCGAAGCAAACATACCCGGGTTTTTCAGCGCGATACTCAGTGCACCGTGACCGCCCATGGAATGACCGGCAATGGCACGTTTATCTGAAACCGGGAAGTTCTCTTCGATGATCGCAGGCAGCTCTTTTACCACATAATCGTACATGTGATAGTGGGTTGCCCAGGGCGATTGGGTGGCGTTGACATAAAAGCCTGCCCCTTTACCCAGATCGTAGTTGTCATCGTCGGCAACGTCGTCACCTCGTGGCGAGGTGTCTGGTGCCACAATGGCTACGCCCAGCTCAGCTGCCACGCGTTGCGCGCCAGCTTTTTGCATAAAGTTTTCGTCGCTACAGGTGAGGCCCGATAACCAGTAAACCACTGGTACCTTGGTACCGTTGCTGCACTGCGGTGGCAAATAAATAGCAAAACGCATGGTGCAGCGATTCACTTCAGAGCGGTGGGTATACTGCTTGTGCCAGCCACCGAAGCTTTTATTACAACTGATATTTTCTATTGTCATGATATCTTCCGATGTGCAATGAAAAAACTACCCCGCCACCCTAATGTGGGTCATGTTACTGGTGGCGGGAGTAGTGATTAAGCGTTGTAATGAATTACGCTACGGATACTCTTGCCTTCGTGCATTAAGTCAAAAGCTTCGTTAATGTCTTCCAGGCCCATGGTATGGGTAATGAAATCATTCAGGGCAAACTTGCCTGCCAGGTAGTCCTCAACAATGCCCGGCAGTTCTGAACGGCCTTTTACGCCACCAAAGGCAGTACCGCGCCATACACGACCGGTAACTAGCTGGAATGGACGGGTAGAGATTTCCTGACCAGCACCGGCAACACCGATAATGACTGACTCACCCCAGCCCTTATGGCAGCATTCAAGCGCTGAACGCATAACGTTAACGTTACCGATACACTCAAACGAGTAATCCACGCCACCGTCGGTCATTTCTACGATCACTTCCTGAATCGGCTTGTCGTAGTCTTTCGGGTTGATGCAGTCAGTTGCGCCCAGCTTTTTAGCTAACTCAAATTTAGATTCATTCAGATCGATACCAATAATGCGACCGGCTTTGGCCATGGTGGCACCAATGATGGCTGACAGGCCGATACCGCCCAGACCGAAAATCGCTACCGTATCGCCTTCCTGAACTTTTGCAGTTTTAGTGACTGCGCCCATCCCGGTAGTAACACCACAGCCCAGTAAGCACACTTCTTCCAGTGGCGCCGTAGGGTTTACTTTCGCCAGTGAAATTTCTGGCAGTACGGTGTACTCAGAAAAAGTTGAACAACCCATGTAATGGAAAATTTCTTTACCGTTACAGGTAAAGCGGGTGGTGCCATCAGGCATCAGACCTTTACCCTGGGTTTCGCGAACCGCACTACACAGGTTAGTTTTACCAGACAGGCAGAACTTACACTTGCCGCATTCTGCGGTGTACAGTGGAATAACGTGATCGCCCACTTTTAAAGAGGTAACGCCTTCACCTACTGATTCAACAATACCACCACCTTCGTGGCCCAGAATTGCCGGGAATACGCCTTCAGGATCGTCACCTGACAGGGTAAACGCATCAGTATGACAAACACCTGTGGCAACAATTTTTATGCGCACTTCACCCGCTTTAGGTGGCGCAACTTGCACTTCTTCAATGCTTAATGGTTTGCCGGCTTCCCAGGCGACCGCTGCTTTACAGGTAATGACATCTGCCATATTTCAAGATCCTCTTGGTTTTCTTAAGTTGATTTATTTCAATACATTTATTGTAGACCTGATAGAATTAGTAACAATAGCTGATTTATGTAAATAACCTTTACTATATGGTAATAATCGGAGTGTTATGGCGAATTGGGAAGGTATTAACGAATTTGTCGCCGTGGTTGAGGCGCAAAATTTTACCCTGGCGGCAAAGCGGCTGGGGCTCTCTACCGCGCAGGTTTCGCGTCAGGTAGCAAAACTGGAGAACCGGTTAAGTACCAAGTTACTTAACCGTACCACCCGTGTGGTGGCAGTCACAGACACCGGAGAGACCTTTTATCGACATTGCAAACCTATTCTGGAAGAGCTCACCGCGGCCGAGAAAGTGGTTACCGATCTGCAGGCAAAACCTACCGGTAAGTTAAAAATGACCGCGCCGGTGACCTACGGCGAACGAATTATTGCTCCCATTGTGAATGACATCTCAGCGGCACACCCGGACTTAGAGATCCAGTTAAACCTCACCAACCAACTGGTGGATTTAATCCACGATGGATACGATCTGGCCATTCGCCTGGGTGAGTTGGAAGACTCTTCATATATCGCCCGGCGACTGACCAGCCGCGCCTGGCACCTGGCGGCTTCGCCGGCTTACCTGGAAAAGTATGGTATACCACACTCGCTGTCTGAATTGCCCAGTCATCAGTGTATTCTGGGGACGTCAGATAACTGGAAGTTCAGCCGCAATGGCAAGCAGGAACATGTTAGGGTAAAGCCGCGTTTGCGCTGTAACAGCGGTGTAGCGCTAATTGATGCGGCGCTTAAAGATCTCGGTATTATTCAGTTACCCGATTACTACATCCGGCCATATCTGGCCTCCGGAGAGCTCATCGAGTTATTGCCAAACCAGCAAATTGCCCACGAAGGAATATGGGCGGTGTATCCGCCTACCCGTCATTTATCACCTAAAATCCGTATGGTAATTGATAGCCTGGTCGCCGGTATACAAAATCCGTAATGATAATAATTATTATTTGTAATTGTGTTGTGAAGAGGTTACATTAACTGCGTACGTAGTTTTAATAGTGTGTCTCTTAACTCTATTAGAATCCTTTTAGCAGGCCCTCATCCACTGGCCTGCTTTTTTTTGCCTGCGAAAAAAGTCCTAAAGTAGGAGATCATCCCGGCTAAAATTGACTTAGGCTTAGTTCATGAGTGTTGTTGAGCAGGTGAACTATGCGAGCAGTTATTTTGGTGATTGGGTTACTATGGCTGATTAACTTAAATCAGGCCAGGGCTAATGTGGAATTGTCAGACGATTTCCTCAATGCACAACCCAGAGTGCAGCTCTACATGGCCTATGCCGAATACAAGATGGCCAATTATCCACTGGCACATGCCATGTGGCTGCAGATAGACGGTGCGGGTAAAGCCGAAGCGCTGTTTAATTTAGGGATCCTGTACGAGCAGGGCAAAGGCGTTGAGCAAAGCCTGGTTGCGGCGCGCGATTATTATTTGCAGGCCGCCGAAGCAGGCAGCCGCGCCGGCGCTTATCAGGTTGGTCTGATGGCGTTGGAGCACCCGCAAATGGTGCCGGCAGAGACTGCCAGACACTGGTTAATGGTGGCTGCTTTAGATGGTGATGAGGATGCCGGCCGGCTGCTTAAGACGCTCACTAGTGATGAGACCGACAGTAATGATCCCATGCTCAGCGTTAAGCGCTTACTTATGCGCGGTGACAATGAGCAGGCCATTACGCAACTGATAAAGCTCAGTGAGCAATCCCCCGCCAATTATGCTGCCATAACCGAACTCGCCTGGCTGTATGAAACCGGCCTGGCCGTGCCGCGTGATCTCAATAAAGCTGCCGAGCTCTTCTCTATAGCTGCTGAAGCAGGCAATGCCCGGGCTCAGTATGCACTGTCGGTGATGTATTCAACCGGTGCAGGCAAGCCGGTGGATGCGGAGTTAAGTTTGCAGTGGTTGCAAAAGTCCGCCGCCCAAAACTACAAACCGGCGGTAGAGCAACTGGCAGCAACTTCAGAAAAAGACAGCTAACTCAATATTTGTTAGTAAGTATGTCTGACTGATCCTGACTGCGCTATTTAGTGGTAGGCTGATTAGCATCTGTAGCGAGTATGGTATTAACGATGGAAAAGCTCTTTCTCGGTATCAAAGGTCAGCTGGTTTGCCTCGATAAAGCTTCGGGCAATAAGCTCTGGGCCACCAAACTGAAATCCACCTCTGGTGTCACTAACCTGTTATTTGAAGATGACAAAGTGTTTGCCTATTCAGGTGGGCATTTATTCTGCGTTGCCGCCAAAGATGGCAAGGTGTTGTGGGAAAATAAGCTGGATGGTCTGGGCTACGGCCCATGCATTATTGCCAGCGAAAACCAGAATGCCTCATTAATTGCCGATCAGCTGCAGGCTCAGCAGTCCTCTGCGGCCACAGCCGGAGTCATTGCGGCAACAGCGGGTTCTTCGTCTGCTAATGGATCGGATTAGCCTGTTCCGAAAAAGCCCCGCTGAAAAAGTACCGTAATGGTGATTAATTTTACTCTTATTTGACCACTGAAAAAGTAAAGTCTGCGACCTTAATAACCGGGAACACGTTAAGGAATCGCATGCTTAAAAGCAAAGTAAACCGGCTTACATCCTCTATGATTGCTGGCCTGGTGCTAGCATTACCTGCCGCCAATGTCACGGCCGACACCTTTAGTGCCGGCGGTGGCTGGCCATTCATTCTGGCGCCTACAATCACCCTCAAACAGGGCAACAACATAGAGTATTACGCTAATTATAAGCTTGGCCTGGACGACGGTTTTACAGCTGGCGTGCAGTGGGCCGAAGGGCATCATGTGTGGGGCGGTTTTGTTGGTGCTGTGGGTGCACGTAAAACCGATTTACCCTGCGGTTCAGATCCCGCCAATTGCCCTGCTTTTAATATTGTCATCACCGACAGAAAAACTACCCAGGGGCTAGGCTTGTCTTATGAGTACCGTTTCTTTGGTGTCAAAGAAGGCTGGGCGTTAAGGCTGGAAGCCGGGTATGGCAAGGCATCCGGTACCGATGCAAAACGCATGGATGGCAATTTGCAGGTTGTATATCACTTTGAAGAGGGCGGAAGACTGCTGAGGTAATCGGTTGCCTCCTGAACTCCGGCTTCGCTGGCTTTGGTAAGCCAGGCTTCGCCTGCCGCACGGTCGGCAGGGGTACCCTTACCTTCTATTAGTGCAACTCCATAATGATATTGAGCCAATGAGGAATAGCCCGCTTCATCATTAGTCATGGCACCTCGCTTAAGCAGGGCTGTGGCCTTTTTCTCATCTCTGGGAACGCCAACACCGGTGTCATATATTTGCGCCAGCCAGATCATTGAATACACACTGTTAAAGCGTTCAATGCAGTCCTCAAAAATCGCAATGGCCGCATCGTGATCGCCCACCTTTTCTGCGGCATAACCATACAAACATTTAATCGGTTTAGTGCTGGTTACAAAGGATTCGTAACTTAACTCACTGGTGTTCCCGCTGCCACCCTCGTGCTGTGCAGAAACCGGCTGTATAGCAAATAACAGACTAATTGCTGCAATGACTAAAGAAATGTTTTTCATGGTGACTCCCGGCGCTTAGTTAGCTTTACTTTAAATGACTGGTGGAGGGATGAAAATGGTGCTTTAGGAGGGCTTAATCTGTTGTGAATGGCTAAGGTTTATTGTCCGTTATTAATTTAAAATTATGATTGTTATAGGTATTTTGTTTAATTTTAAGGGGCGCAGTGGTATAAACCCAGTACTTGATTTTAGTGCTGTATACAGGGATTGTTGTGAAAATTAGTCTTATAAGCATTACTTTGCTGGCCATCTGCGCCTATTTTCTTTTAAGTCAGTCTGAGTCACCTGACCTGGCGTCAACTAAAAATACACCAATCGAAACAGCGCAAACTTCAACCGTCGTTGAGCCGGTATCCGCTGCGCCACGCGCAGAGGGTGAGCCCGCTCCTCTGCCTGCTGCTGAATCCCAGCCAGAAGTTACAGTAGATTCGTTATCCGACCTTGAGTTATTCCTTGATGGTGAATACGCAGGGGGCATCTTATATGAAGGTGAGCTGTACGACTATCTGATGGGATTGTGGGATCAGGCATCGCCGGAAATGACCGAGAATAACTATC
>JAYZXK010000118.1:0-13549 GCA_036141415.1 Pseudomonadota bacterium | reverse complement strand
ATTTCATCCGGAGAACCTGGCGTACCGTAACGTTGCAGAAATTCCGGAGCTGCGCACAGGCAACGAGAGGTGTAGGTAATATCATGTTCAATCAGCGCCGGATTGTTTTCAGGCGGGCCAATGCGTAGCGTCATATCAAACTGGTTCGACAGCGGATCGCGCTTTTCATCGGAAAGGTCCAGTTGCACCTGAATTTGCGGATACGCCTGCATAAAGTCCAGCACCACCGGCGTGAGGTGAGTGAGGCCAAACGACATCGGCGCGTTTATTTTAATGGTACCGGAGAGGGATTGCTGATTGTCCTGTAGCTGTAACTCCGCATCATCGAGATTTTCCAGCACCGGCAGGATATTGGCCAGATAGGCTTGCCCGGCATGGGTTAAATCCACTTTGCGGGTGGTGCGATTAAATAAGCTCACCCCAAGGCTATCTTCCAGCCATACCACCTGGCGGTTTATTTGTGACCGGGACAAGCCCATTTGCCGGGCGACACCGGCGAAGCTGCCCTGACGAGCAACATTAATAAAAGCACGCATAGCACCAAGCTTATCCATTATTTCACTCTTTATTGTTGTGTTTTATGCAACAGTGTATCTTTGTTTGTGATTATTGTCCTTATATTTGATGTTGGTAAGATGGTCATATCAATATTAAGGAGCCAGTTATGGAAATTCGTAAAGCGGCCGAAAGAGGCCAGGTAAATTTAGGTTGGCTACAGTCACAGCATTCATTCTCGTTTGGACACTACTACGATGAACGCTTTATGGGCCATGGCCCGCTGCGTGTTATCAATCAGGACGTAGTGCAGCCTGGCGGTGGCTTTGGTGAGCATGGTCACGCCAACATGGAAATCATTTCTTATGTGCTGAGCGGTGAACTGGCGCATAAAGACAGTGAAGGCAATGAATCGGTTATCCGGCCCGGTGATGTGCAAAAAATGACAGCCGGTACCGGTATTCGCCACAGCGAGTTTAACCACAGTAAACAGTCGCTGGTGCAGTTTCTGCAAATCTGGGTAGTGCCCAATCAGGTCAATGTAGCTCCGGGTTATGTGCAAAAACACTTTGCCGGGTTATTAGAACCGGCTAAGGCACCGACGCTGATATTCTCGCCACATGGCGAAGGTGAATCACTGCGGATTTATCAGGATATCAGTGTGCAGGCCGGTAAACTGGTTAATGATAGCAACTGGCAGTACGCGGGTAACCAGAACAGGATCGGCTGGTTACAAGTGGTAGAAGGCAGTGCGCTGATCAACGGCGAAACCGTCTCAACTGGTGATGGGGTGGCTTTTGCTCCCGGAGAGGCGGTTGAGGTGAGCCAGACTGACAATCTGCATATCCTTTATTTTGATTTGCCGGCAAAATAAGCCATGGCGTGTGGTGGCGAACTTAGCTACAATGCGCGCCGGAGTTGGCCAGGCAATCGCCGCTTTCGCAAGAAAGGGGAGGAAAGTCCGGGCTCCAGAGGGCAGGGTGCCAGATAACGTCTGGGCGGCGTGAGCCGACGACCAGTGCAGCAGAGAGTAAACCGCCTAAGCGCTTCGGCGCCGGTAAGGGTGAAAGGGTGCGGTAAGAGCGCACCGCGCAACTGGCAACAGTTTGTGGCACGGTAAACTCCACCCGGAGCAAGACCAAATAGGCCTCCTTTACGTGCGGCCCGCACGGGAGGCGGGTAGGTTGCTTGAGCCAGTGAGCAATTGCTGGCCTAGAGGAATGATTGCCACTCGTAAGAGAACAGAACCCGGCTTATGGCCAACTCCACCTCCTAAAAAATTAAAGGGTTCATAGTAAATTAATCTATTTATTAATGTAATATTAACCCGTTAATTTTGGTTAGTGATCTACGGTGTATACCACTGAGCCCAGCGGCGGCAGGGTGAGCTTGATGCGGCCGGTTTCGCCATTGACCATCATCTTGTTCGCTGTTGGAGGTCGATTCAGGTGTTCTGTCAGAGCTACCTCACCCTGCGGTAATTGCCACTTTATCAGCAAATCCTTTGGCACGGTGAGCTCAATAGTTACTGGTGTGGTGGCGTTAAAGTTGGCCGCAACAATCATGTGTTGGGTGTCTGTCCAGCGGGCAAAAGCCAGCTGGGCCGAGGAGTAATCGCTGTCATTGGCCAGACTCGCTGCATGCAGACTGTAATAATAGCCTCTCATGGCCGGATAATCCGCCGAGATGTTGAGAACCCGGCGGTAAAAGTCTCGCAGTGCTCGTTCTTTTTCTGTTAATTGTCCGCCATCAAACGCCCCGCTATTCATCCAGCGCTGGTGGGCGGGAACACCGGCGTAATCAAAGATGGTGGTGCGCGACGGTTTGCCAAACCCCATATCTTCGCTGCCGTCTTCGCCTACTTCCTGACCAAAGTACACCATGGTGGGCGAACGGCTGATTAGGGCTGATATCACCCTCGCTGGTTTGCCTTTGTTGGCATCCCCGGCAAATTCAGGAGAAGCGATACGCTGCTCATCATGATTTTCCAGAAAATGCAGCATATAACGCTCGATATCCTGCATGTCCGCCTGAATAGAAACCTGATCTGCGGTATCGCCATGGCCCTGCATAATGGCTTTTAACGAGTCATAAAACGCTACTTTATCGTAGAGATAGTCCATTTTGCCCAGGTGAAGATAATCACGGTAAAGGTGAGGCTGATAAACTTCGGCCAGTAAAAAGGCGTCCGGTTTACGTACCTTAATCGACGAATTTAAATAAGACCAAAACGCTACGGGTACCATCTCGGCCATGTCGTAGCGAAAGCCATCCACGCCCTTATCGAGCCAGTAATGGGTGATGTCACGGAATTTCCGCCAGGAGTCAGGGACGTCTTTGTCCTGCCAGAAAGCGGCGTGGGCAGCAACAGATTGTTGTTCAAATCCTGCTGGCAGGGCCGGGAAGTCTTCGCTACCGTCGGGTTTTATGCCGTAATTGACCTTAACGGTTTCATACCAGTCGTTGGCATCAGGTCGGGCTGCCCGTGCGCCATTGCCTGTCCACTTGGCCGGACTTTCCTCGAACTTACCATCAGCCAGCGGGTGGGGCTGCCCACCAAGTGGTTGATAGCCGTTATCAGTGGCAGGCACCTGAAATGACTCGCCCACCACGTAATAGAAGTTATTGTCACGGGCATAAGTCACCGCAGTATTATCGTGAGCGCCAAAGTCACTCACCCCGGCAGGGCTCGATAACGACTCATAGTTGCGTGCCACGTGATTGGGTACAATATCGATGATCACTTTCATGCCATGAGCGTGGGTGCGCGCAATAAGCGCCTCAAATTCTGCCAGGCGATTGGCCGGATCAACGGCCAGATCGGGGTTTACGTTGTAATAGTCTTTTACCGCATAGGGTGAACCTGCGCGGCCTTTTACCACATCCGGATCGTCGTGACTGATGCCATAGGCGCTGTAATCATTGATCACCGCGTGGTGAGGTACGCCGGTATACCAGATATGGGTGGTGCCCAGTTCCTTAATGCCCAGCAAGGCTTCATCGGTAAAGTCTGCAAATTTGCCCACGCCATTTTCTTCCAGCGTGCCCCACGGCTTATTAGTGGTATTTTTATTGCCGAATAAGCGGGTGAATACCTGGTAAACCACAGGCTTACCTGCGGGGGGAGCGGCTGGTGATTGCGGTTGTTGGTGGCTGGTAGGCACGCTGTCCTCGTTACTGGTTGGGGATGGATTACACCCTAACAATAACGCAGCCAGCACACTCAGGAAAAGGCCGTGTCTGGCTGAGGTTGGAAAACAGTGTGACATGGGCAAGGCTCTCTCAATTGGCTTTTCCCCAAGCATAGCCGCTGATTTACCGTAAAAACACATACATACGTATTCAACGATGCAGGCTGGTTTTATGAGCCTATGCCACCGGATAAACAGCTATCCCGGCAATAATGCGGCGGCAGCCAGTAATGTCATGCTAATCACCAGCCACCGATATTGCTTCTCGTTGATCCGCTTAACCAGCCAGATCCCTATATACACACCGGCAATAATCAGCGGTAAGGCAATCAGGTTTAAGGTAAAGTTCTGCCAGTTGATGGTTTCCCATACAAATACATGAAAGGGTACTTTAAAGATATTGATTACCAGAAAGAACCAGGCCGCAGTACCAATGAATTCGTTTTTAGGCAGGCGCATACTTAGCAGGTAAACGGCCATTACCGGCCCGGCCAGGTTACCCACCATAGTGGTGAAACCGCCGAGCACTCCCGCCAGTATGGCAAACCAGGTATAAGCCGGTACTGCGGACTTATGATGCTCGAGCCACAACATCAGTCCTACACAGGCAAAAATAATCACCGCCATAATTTGCATAAACAGCGCGTCGTTAATGTGGTCGCCCAGCCAGGTGCCAAATAAAACGCCGACCACAGCCGACGGGAAGAGCTTGATAAGAAATGTCCAGTTAGCGTGGCGGTGATAGTGACGCACAGCAAAAATGTCGGCCATTATCAGCATCGGCAACATAACACCAGAGGAGTGCTTACCGCCAAATAGCAAGGCAAGCAGCGGAACCGATAACAGTGTCAGGCCGTGGATCCCGGCCTTGGAAAGGCCAACCATAAAGCCAATAGCCAGCACCAACGCTATGTCAAATCCAGTGAGCGATTCAAAAATCAAAAGTAATTCATCCTAATTAAAAAACAGCCTTAACCCAGCTACTTGTATCAATAGTGGGAAGACTATTGAACCACAATGCAAGCGGGGGAAGAAATCCTTTCATTGCTGAATTCACAAAATCTAAAGTATATAAATGACCAACACAATGACTCCCGCAAGTTTAACCGCAGAGTTGCTAGTTTTGTTATGTTGTAACGTATCTATAAAATTCGCCATTCTACCTGAATGGCCTTACAAGAGATTGTTTTAAAAAACGTATTAGTGTAATCGTATAAAAAATACAAATTTAAATTACTTTGGAGTTTCTTGCATGTCTGCCCCTTTACTATCCCGGCGTAAACTTTTTCAGCGCTCTTTGCTTCTGTCAGGTTCTCTGGCGGCCACCCGGGTCTTCGCCGATAGCTGGCCAACCCTGCCACAATCCGATTTGTCTGGTGCTGAGCTGGCTGGGGATGAAGCCTACTGGCGCTCGGTCAGCGCATTTTATAAAAAGACCGATGGCATTGTTAATCTGGAACATGGTTACTGGGGCAAGATGGCGTTGCCGGTGGAGCAGTCTTATATCGAACTGACCAAAATGGTGAATCATCAGTTGTCATACTACGCACGTAAAGACTGGTACGGCGATGCAAAGGCCTCAGTAAGTGCTGTAGCAGAGGCACTGGCCGTTCCGACAGAAGAAATCGCGCTGACCCGAAATGCCACCGAAGCCATGCATAATCTGTTATTCCAGTATAAAGGCATAAAACCCGGCGACAGTCTGATGTGGGCTGATATCGACTATCCCGCCTTTCAGCGCACCATGGCGGCACTGGCAGAACAACGCGGCGCCACAGGTGTAGAAATTGCCTTGCCTGCGCAAGCCTCCCAACAACAATTGTTGGAAGTGTACCAGGAGAAGATCCGCAGCACAGCCAACCTAAAGCTGATGATCCTGACCCATGCTTCCAATCAACACGGGTTAATATTACCGGTTGCTGAAATCGCGGCGTTTGCCAAACAGCACGGGGTTGATGTGATCTGCGACTGCGCTCAGTCATGGGGTTTAATCGACTTTACGCTGCCAGAACTGAATGTCGACTGGGCAGTGTTTAATCTGCACAAATGGATTGGTTCGCCGGTGGGCGTTGGCGCTTTATATATGCGTATGGGCACGTTGGACAAAGTTGCGCCTTATCCTGGTGAGACCGATCCCGATAATACCCGGGTGCACAAACGAGTACATATGGCCACGTCTAACTTTGCCGCCTTTCTTGCGGTACCAGATGCTATCCGCTTTCATAACAAAGTTGGCGCGGCGGCGAAAATGGCTCGCTTAAAATACCTCAGAGAACGCTGGGTGAGCAAAGCCCGTAACATGCCGCACATTGAAGTACTCGGTGCTACCGATGATGCCAGCGCCAGCGGGATGGGGGGCTTTCGCCTTGCCGGACAAACCAGCCGCGAACAGGTAAATCAATTGCAGAAACGTCTGGAAACCGAGTTTGGAGTGTTTACGGTTGGTCGTCACGATTTAGCCAGCGGTAGCTGTATTCGGGTTACTCCGCAGGTATTTACTACCTTACAGGAAATTGATGCGCTGGTTGAAGCACTCGCCAGCCTAGTTTAAACCGGGCCTTCAAAATAACTTTATATTATAGGTTTTTTCATCCTGTGTGACTGTTACAAATAGATGAATTTTATAAGTTTTTTGATTCATCTAACTGTCAGGGAATGGTCATGGAATTGTCATTGAGCAGGTCTATTCTGGCGCGCCAAATATCCTTATAAAATCACACAGGAAACACAACCATGAACCCAACCAAGTTAAAGCAGCGCTCGCTGCTGGCTTTGTCGGTACTGGCAGCGATGGCTGGTACACCCGCAATGGCCGAAGCAATGAATGCACCGGTAGCCCAGCCAGATGAAATTGAAGAGGTCACCGTAGTGGGACGCAGCGTATCTTACGCCAACAATGCCACAGAAGAGTCGATGATCAAACAGCAAAGCAGCATGACCAGCGTGCTGGCAACCATTGACAACCTGCCGGGCGTGCTGATCAACGAGGGTGACACCTTTGGCTCCGATGATTGGTCTACCAGTATTTCAATTCGTGGTTTCTCTGTGGATCTAGACCAGCAACAAATTGGTATGACGGTTGACGGCATTGCCAACGGTAACTCTAACTACGGTGGTGGTGCCAAAGCCAACCGCTATATTGATACCGAAAACCTGCGCGCGGTTGAAGTTTCTCAGGGCACTGCAGATATCGCCTCCCGTTCACATGAAGCCCTGGGCGGTACGATTAATTTCACTACTATAAACCCTGGTGTAGAAGAGTTGCTTACGGTGAGCTCGACCTTTGGTGAGTTCGACGCGCAAAAATTGTTAATGCGTTATGAAACCGGTGAAATTGCCGCCGACACCTTTGCCTGGATCAGTATGTCGACCCAGGAAAACAGCGACTGGATGACGCAAACCGCCGAGAATACCCGCGATCATATGGCCGCCAAATTTGTTAGCTATATGAGCAATATGGATATTACCGGTTACATTTCTTACGATGATACCCACGAAGATAACTATCAGCGTATTTACAGCCTTGAGCAGTTTGCCCAAAGCCCCGCGTGGGACGAATTAAGCGGCAACTGGACCGGTGTGCCTTACATTGATCAGTCTTACCGCCGCGGTTGGTCTACTCTGCGCGAAAACCTGTTTGCTTACTTAGAAGCCAACATGAGCTTTGGCGGCGTAGACGTGAAAGCCAATGCCTACTGGCACAAAAACGAAGGCCGTGGCGACTGGGTGCCCCCTTACATTGTTGACGTTTACGATGATGGCAGCAACGGTCACTCAGAGCTGGTACACGGCAATACTTATGAAGGCGGCGCGCCCTTAGGGCAGATCTACTTTGTGGATGCAAACGGTAACTCGTTATCACCCATGGCAGATTGTGAAAGCTCGCTGACCTTCCCTTACGGTGGTGGTGGTGCGGTGTACGACCCGGCCTGTTACCCGGCGAATGCTATTCCGGTTGGCTCTTATCGTCACACCAATTACAACAAGCAGCGTACCGGTATCAACATCGATGCGGTATGGATTGCCCAAATTGGCGACATGGAAAACACTCTGCGCGCGGGCTTGTGGTACGAAGATTATGAGCGCAAGGAAAACCGTAGCTGGCAGAAAATCATCGATTCACGGGTAGGTTATCAGTTTGATGAAACCCCGTACTGGGTGCAATACAGCAGCGAGTTCCCGGTTGAAACGCTGATGTACTATGTGGAAGATGAAATCGACCTTGGTGTGGCCACCCTGCGCGTTGGTGCCAAGAAATTCAACGTTGATATCGAGAAAAAAGACCTCTTTGTACCGGCCAACAGTTTGTCGGTTGAGTCTGACTCTGATGTGTTGTTCTCGGCGGGTGTGGTAGCACCGGTGATGGATGGCGTTGAGGTGTTTGCTGGCTTCGCGCAAAACTATGCCGCAATCAAAGACGGCGTGCTGGAAAGTAGTTCAGTGGATATTTCTTCAGTTGAGCCGGAAACCGCCGACAACATCGATTTAGGTTTGCGCTATGTGGCTGCCGACATCAACGTCAGCTTAACTTACTACAACATCGACTTTGACAACCGTATTACCTACCAAAGTGCTGAAGACGCTGATGGTGTAGATTACTTAGGTGAGCTCGACGGGACTTACGTAAACGTAGGTGGTGTGCAGTCAGACGGTATTGAAGTAGCAATGGATTACACCATTACCAACAAGCTTGGTCTGTACTTCTCGTACACTCACAACAATTCTGAATACAAAGACCCGGCAGCCTCTACCGGCTTTGTGGATGGTCAGCGCGTGCTTGGCTCAGCCGAAGACATGTTCGTGGTAAGCCTGGATTATACCGCCGACGTTTACAACATGGGCCTTTCCACCAAGTATGTAGGCGAACGCTCTGCGGGCTCGTTTGATGTAGACTCCTACACAGTTGCCGACTTCTACCTTGGCGCAGTGGTTGACTCACCGGTGCAGGGGATCAGCAATATTGATGTCCGTTTAACCATCAACAACCTGTTCGACAGCAGCTATCTGGGGACAGTGGTTAACGGTGGTGCCTGGATTGGCGCACCCCGTACAGCAGCCCTGAACTTAAGAGCGAGTTTTTAATCGCTCTTTGTAATGAAGGCGCTTAATGCGCCCCGTTGAAGATACGCATCTGACGCCGGTATACTACCGGCGTTTTTTTATTGCCCGCTTTCCAACAGTAGCAGGTTAGTTTAGCCAATAGCTTTTAAAATATTATATGGCTAAAAAACGCACAAACTTAATCGTTCAACCTGGTCTTACCAGTCACCATGTGGAGTGAATAAGTTGTCGGTGAAATATCCAGATTATTAGACTAAAGTACTGTTTTTAATGATTTATTAACATAAATCCACAATATTGATTTATGTAGGTTTTGAGGGTATTTATTGTGCTCTATATCAGCTTTTTCTTATGTTAATTAATAGTGGTTTAGGGGTTTTTTATATCGTTTAATAGTACTTAATCTAACCTGTTTTAATCCCTCTTTCGCTATGTTTAAAGGACTATTTACCACTATCAGTGGTCGGCTCTATTCGAGTATCGCAGCGGTGCTGCTGGCAATACTGGCACTGGAAGTCTTCAGCTTATTGAATGCCTACAACGACGCTGTAAATGCTCGTCAGCGTGAAGTGCAAAGTCTGGTGCAATCTGCGGTGAGTCAGCTCAATACCTATCACCAGCTGGTACTCAGTGGTGAACTGACCGAAAGCCAGGCGCAGGAAAGGGCGCTTGCGCAGCTTAATCAACAGCGTTATCAGGGCAACGAGTATTTCTTTGTACTGGACGAGCGGGCCATAATGATTGGCCATGGTGATCGGGTGGATGTTAGGGGTAAGGACTACAGCCAGGTACTTACTGAAGCCGGTGAGCCGGTATTTGCTCAGATGGCTGCGCTGGTTAACAACAGTGCCAATCAGGCCGACTTTTTTGAGTACAAATGGAAAAAGGCCGGTAGCAAAACAGCCGAACCCAAAGTGAGCTACGTAGCCACCTTCAAACCCTGGGGATGGGCGGTAGGAACCGGGGTATTTATTGATGATATCAATGCGCAACTGCTGCATGACATCCTGGTTAACTCCATGGCATTGGCAGTTATTGGTGGGTTGATGGTGTTTGGTGGTCTGCGCCTTAGCCGGTCTATCCTACGGCCAATGCGTCAGGTAAATCGAGCTATGGAGCAGGTGGCTAATGCCGACTTATCCGTGCGACTTAATTATCAGTCGTCAGACGAGTTAGGCGAAATGGCCGCCAATATTGATAAAACGCTGGAAGTGTTTCAGTCGCTCATTACTCAGCTTGTGGCGTCGTCAACCCAGGTAGAAGGCAGCGCCGAACAACTGGCTTCGGCGGCAGTACAAACTAATCAGAGCGTTCAGGCTGAAATGCGCAGCACCCAGCAGTTATATCATGCAGTGGAAAGTCTGAGTGTGACCATCGATACCATCAACCAGCGTGCAAATCAAACGGCTCAGGTCAGCGAGTTAGTTGAAAAG
Source organism: Pseudomonadota bacterium (assembly GCA_036141415.1). Classification (GTDB taxonomy): domain Bacteria; phylum Pseudomonadota; class Gammaproteobacteria; order Enterobacterales; family Alteromonadaceae; genus Alteromonas. The sequence goes on along the minus strand of JAYZXK010000118.1, from coordinate 3,369 downwards.
GGCGTTAAAAGCAGCTCCGCCGAGGTGGCAGACTCCGAAGCGACCATTAAAAGTATGTCTGAAGTGGTTGCCGCTACCGCGGGCCAGTTAAGGGCACTGGAAGCGGATACTGTGGAAATAGCTAACGTGCTGGTGGAAATCGAAAGTATTTCTGAACAAACCAACCTGTTGGCGTTAAACGCCGCCATTGAAGCCGCCCGGGCGGGGGATTCAGGGCGCGGTTTTGCAGTAGTAGCCGATGAAGTTCGCCAATTGGCTATGCGCACACGCAGTTCAACCGAAGAAGTGCGTGGCGTTATAGAGCGCTTACGCCGAAGTGTGGCACAGTCGGTATCGAGTATGGAACAAAGTGAGCAAAATGCGCTCGACAGCATGCAGCTCACCAGCCATGCAAACGCGAGCCTGGAACACATCCTTGGTCATGTGGAGAGCGTTCGTGAACAAGCCCTCGATGGCGCTGAGGCCACCGAAGAACAGAGTGTTGTGGTAAAAGAGATCCAGCAGCATCTGGGCAATATCACAGAGGTGAGTGAACAAACCAGCAGCGCCTCGGAGATGGTCGCAGCCAACAGCGAACAGCTCAGTCAGCTAGCTACCGATTTGCAGCGCCAGGTCAGCCGCTTTAAGCTGTAAGCTGATCATTTAATCGAGAAGGGGGTGAAGTTGGTGTGTTCATCATACACATCAACGCCCTCAGCGCGTTTCAGCACCGATATAACTTTATAGGTAACGGGTGTTAACAGCACTTCCCACAACACTTTAAGTGCATAATTGGTGGCCATTACGGTCAGGATAAGCTCGGTACTCCAGATCCCCCAGAAAGCCACCGGATAAAACACGGCCGAATCTACCGCCTGACCCACGATGGTAGAACCAATCGTACGCTGATAAAGCGCTTTGCCTTTACTGAGTACTTTCATCTTAGCCATAACAAAAGCATTGGCGAACTCGCCTAACCAGATGGCCAGTACCGAAGCCAGCACAATGCGCGGTGCCTGGCCAAAATTCATGGCAAAACTATCCTGCCGGCTGAGCCCGCCGCCAAGGTTTTCATTCCAGCCCGGCGCGGGTGGCATTTCGGTAATAAACCAGGCCATAAAGGCAGCAAAACCTGCTGCAAAGAATCCGGCCCAGATAGCCCGCCGGGCCCGTTGATAGCCATATACTTCGGTGAGTACATCCCCTAACACGTAAGACAGCGGAAAAAAGATGACCCCGGCACCAAAGGTAAATCCTGCAATTTCAGCTACTTTGCTGGCGCCAATGATATTTGAGCACACAATTAAGATACAGGTGGCCGCCAGCATAAAATCAAAAAAACGAAAATGGCGGGTGGAGGTATCAGTGACTTTGTTTAATGACGATGACATAACAATAAGTCGGGATAGTGATATGGCAGACCAGTTTGGCACAGTCACCGGTTACTATGCAATAAGGGCTCAATTCGTCAGTCTTAAATACTGCTGGTGGCGCTGATTTTCTGCTGCCACTTACTAATGATACCGGTAATTTCCTGAGTACTGAATGGTTTACTAATGTAATCACTCATGCCCTGTTGTAAGCATTGTTCTCTATCGCCGCTCATGGCATTTGCGGTCATGGCGATTATGGGGATTTGCTGATAATGACTACCAGCCTGGCCAGCCCTGATACGTTGTGTTGCCTCAATGCCATCCATAACCGGCATATGACAATCCATTAATATCAGATCGAATTGCTCCTGCCCGTGTGTCAGTTGCGATATCGCCTGTTCACCGTCTTCGGCTATGGTGATATCGTAGCCTTGTAACAGCTCAATGGCCACAATGCGGTTAATTTCATTATCCTCCACCAACAGGATTTTCATCTCGCGGCGTGAATTATCCTGTGATGATGTTGGCCTGGCTGGTGTGTCGGAGTGTGTCAGGTTTGGATTCTTCGGCTCGCGCAGGACAATCTCTATACGAAAAGTGCTGCCTTTACCCGGAGTACTTTCTACCCCAATGGTGCCGCCCATCAATTCCACCAATTGCTGGCTAATAGATAAGCCCAGACCGGTTCCGCCAAATTTACGGGTTGTGGAAATATCCGCCTGACTAAACATCGAAAAGACCGACTGCAGTTTTTGGCTTGATATGCCAATGCCGGTGTCCGAAACAGCCAAAGACAACTGGTAGCCATCTGCTTTGGTCGTTAACTTCGCGATAACCGTGATTTGTCCTTGCTCAGTAAATTTTACGGCATTGCTCAACAGGTTACTGATAATCTGTCGAATACGCACCGAATCGCCACACACTAATTGCTGACAGTTGTCTTCCTGCAACACAATATCGACGTTTTTAGTACGACTTTCCACCTGGTAATGCGCGACAATTTTCTGCAGCATTAGGCCAAGGTTAAAGTCGTGTTGCTCTATGGTTAGCTTGCCGGCCTCAATTTTCGAAAAGTCGAGAATATCGTTAATTATATGTAGAAGGTTGCGGGTACTGTCTGTTGCCAATGATACATACCGGGCTTGTTTATCATCAAGCCGGGATTCTCTGAGTGCTTCAAGCATGCCGTAAATACCATTGATGGGGGTGCGAATTTCATGGCTCATACTGGCCAGAAACTGGGATTTTAGCTGTGTTGACTCTTCTGCTCGCAAACGTGCTTCTTCCAGATGCCTGGCCGCTTCATACTGGGCAGTAACATCCTGTTGAATGCCCAGGTAATGAGTAATGACATTATCCTGGTCAACCAGTGGCGTTAAACTCAGGCGATTATGATACGGGCGGCCATCCTTATGCCGCATTTGCAGTGTCAACTCGCATTTTTTCCCTGCCAGCACCTTGGCTAAAATTTTGTCAGCGTATTGCGATGTGGTTTGTTCGCTTAACAGCTGGTAAGTGTTTTTGCCAATCAGCTCGGCTTTTCGGTAGCCAGTCATTAATTCAAATGCTTGGTTAACATACTCCAGCGGGTAAGAGGGGGAATTGGTTCTGACAATGGTTATCCCTACCGATGCGTATTCAATGGCCCGGTTTCTCACCTGTATATCGTACTCGAGCTGCAACCGCTCGGTAATATCTTCACCCACCAGAACATGGCCAATAAATTTCCCCTGTTTGTTTTGTAAGGGAGTCAGGTGCCAGCTAATGTGAAGCACCTTTTCATTTTCGTGGTGATATTTAGCTGTGTACCCGGCGCTGCCCTCAGTATTCGCCTGTATTACGCTTTGTAGGAGTTGTGCAGGCGACAAGTGGTACTTCTGCAAAAAATGTTCACCGCGCTGGTTTGTCAGTAACAACTGGTAATCGTTATCCACCACCAGCAGTATTTCCTGCATAGAATGAATAACATCCGAGAATTGATTGTTCGAGAGGGACAACAGGCTGACTTCCCGGATTA
>JAYZXK010000117.1:0-16548 GCA_036141415.1 Pseudomonadota bacterium | reverse complement strand
GGCTCGGCGGTAGTGCGCCATTTGATTAACGATACCAATCATAACGTAGTGAACCTCGATAAGCTGACTTATGCCGGGAATTTAGAGTCGCTTAAAGAAGTTGACTCAAGTGAGCGTTATCACTTTGAAAAAGTAGATATTTGCGATGGTGCAGAAGTAAAACGCGTTCTGGAGACGTATCAACCGGATATCATTATGCATCTGGCGGCCGAGAGCCATGTCGACCGTTCAATTGACGGCCCCGGTGAATTTATTCAAACAAACGTAGTGGGTACTTACGTACTGCTTGAGCAGGCCCGTGCTTACTATGCTCAATTAAATGAAGACAAGAAAGCGGGGTTCCGTTTCCACCATATTTCCACCGACGAAGTATACGGCGACCTGCCACACCCGGATGAAGTGGCTACAGGTACCGAATTACCGCTGTTCACCGAGGAAACATCTTACGAACCAAGCTCGCCATATTCAGCCTCGAAAGCGGCATCGGATCATCTGGTGCGTGCCTGGTTGCGTACCTTCAAGTTGCCCACGGTAGTCACAAACTGTTCTAACAACTATGGCCCTTACCATTTCCCGGAAAAGCTTATTCCGCTGATGATTTTAAACGCGCTGGCAGGCAAGCCTCTGCCTGTGTATGGCAAAGGCAACCAAATTCGCGATTGGTTATATGTTGAAGATCACGCCAGGGCGCTGGTAGTGGTGGCTACCCAAGGCGACATTGGCGAAACCTATAACATCGGTGGTCACAACGAAAAACAAAACATCGAAGTGGTCCACACCATTTGTGACATCCTCGATGCAGTAAAACCCAAGGCCGAAGGCAGCTACCGCGATCTCATTACCAGCGTAGCTGATCGCCCCGGCCATGATATGCGCTATGCCATTGATGCCAGCAAAATTCAAAAAGAGTTAGGCTGGACACCCCGGGAAACGTTTGAGAGCGGCATTAAGAAAACCGTGGAATGGTATTTAAATAACACCGCCTGGTGGCAGGCTGTATTAGACGGTAGCTATCAGGGGGAGCGGTTAGGCACTGCTTAAATAATCGTCGTTTAACTCGATATTTAACGCAAATAACAGGGGGGCAAGTTGCCCCCTTTGTGCTATTTTGGGATATCCCGCCTTGCGTATAACAAGCGCCGGCAATGCGGTAAGTATTTGCAAGTCTAATCCAATTCACCTTCTCCACACCTCTATTGTCAGTGTCCGCATCTTTTATCTTCCGCTTTATCGTTGCCGTTGAGTTACCACAGTAAATGAACAACTGCGTTTGGCAACAAAGGAATAGCTAAAAATAAATCTATGGATGAGCCTTACTGGCGTATGAGACTGTTCACTTTTACTAAGCTGTTACTATTTTATTGTGATGTCAGGGGTCTATTATTTACATTTTCCTTATCTGTGATGATTTTTTGTGGTTGGTCACTCTTTATTGTTATTTTTTAATGGTTAATTTTTATAATCACTATTAATGATGATTTTCTGTCTTTACTTCGCATTGAATGGTGACTATATTGTATTTTACTTTATATAATCACTTTTTAAGGTTGTTTATGAGCGCTTCAGAGAATAACGAGCTGTTACATCAGGCTTTATCTGCTCACCAGCAAAGCCTTTCCGCCGCTACATCAACGCTGGAAAGGCAATTGAAGATGGCCATGAACTCAAGTGAAGTAGCGGGGAACCTCAACCAGTTTAATTACGTCCTTGATGATTACCTTCGGCAACACCAAATGGATTTGAGTACCCTGGCCATGCTGGCGGGCGTGTCCAAAAATACCATGACCCGTCTTAAAAAATCGGTTGAGTCTTGCAGAATCGACACGTTAAATGCCGTACTGAATGTTATGGGCATGGAAATAGTGATAGCCAGAAAGGCTCAAACCGATGAGTGAAATAAATCGCCAGGGGGCCATCTATGCCAATAACCTGCTGGCGGGTTATCTCACAGAACTCACCGCTAATGGTAAAGTACGGTATACCTATCAGTATGTCTTGGAGTATCTTCGTAGCGGTGTGCCCATAGGCCACCAGTTTCCTTTGCAAGCCGACGCTTTTATATTTGATGCGTTTCCCTCATTTTTTGAAAACCTGCTAAGTGAAGGGTGGATAAAAATGTATCAAACAACCAATACCCGGTTAGACAAACGTGATGAATTTGGCTTGCTATTGCATAATGGCCGGGTATTGATTGGGGCGCTATCTGTGGTGAATATGGAAAAGGAATTCGTGAGATTATGACTGCTCAGCTAGGCCAAATATCACTTAAAGGCGGAGCTGCACCATACTCCCCGGCGTTTCTGAAGAAGATGTTTACGTTAACCCGCCTGCCCGCAGCGGGGATAAGAGTTAAAGGGGACCAGGCATTATTTAATCGTGCCGCGCCGCGCTATTTGGATGGTCAATCTATCTCGGGTGTCCAGAAAAAATTATTCATGGATCTAGAAGGCAATTACCTGGTACCGGTAAAAGGCCATGGCCGGTATATTGTTAAACCAGCCCCCGACCATCTGCCCCATCTGCCGGAAAACGAACATGCCATCATGCAATTGGCCAGACTCTGCAAATTTAATGTAGCAGATAACGCCCTGGTGCCTTTTGAAGACGGTGAACTGTGTTATGTGACCCGTCGGTTTGATTTGCGCGACGATGGTCGCCGGTTGTTTGTTGAAGATGCCGCAAGTTTGTGTAACGTCCACTCATCGAATAAAGGCAGTGACAACCTTTCTTATGAAGGTGTGCTGAAAAAATTATATGAAGCCAGTGGGCGAAATATGGCGATTATATTCAACGGTGTCAGGCAGGTGTTATTCGCCTATCTGGTAGGTAATAACGAACTCAATTGTAAAAATTTGTCGATGTACCGACATCCGGATGATGCGACTGTCAGGATGCGGGATTTTACGCCGGTGTATGATGTAGTGTCGGTAGCACCCTATCAGGATTACTATAACGAGGATTTAACGCTTTGTGTTTTGGCGAGTGAGTTAAATGCCGTGTTTAGTCCGTCGTATGAAGCCGTTGGTCATTATTGTATGGAATGTTTTGTGCGTTTGGCAATGAATCTTGGAATGCACAAAGCGGCGGCACAGAAGCTAGTGGCTCAACTCTGCAACGATGTTGCCCGCTATTTTCAGCCGTTGCTCGCGGCTTCTTCGAGTCCGGATAAAACGGTTATCGAACAGCATATCAAAGCAAAGCTGGCTCGCTTTGCCCCGGATATTGCTGGGCTAAAATCAGTTAAGTGATGTAATTGTAGCGCGGTATTGTGTGTTTTTAGGCAGGCTCGTAAAGAAAATGGTTCATTGTTACTCGATCTTTCTCTCTTACTTGGGGGATATTTCTTTAAAGGCCATAAGACAGTGAGATAATAAAACAGGGAGAAAGCATCAGGTGCAGCCCATTTTCTAAAGGAGCAGCGGAGTATCCGGATTTTATCCTTATCCCACTTCAAAAGAACATTTGTACGAAACCAGCCGGGTTTAACTGAGTTATATTCCTTTTCTTTTACATCCAGAAAACCATTTGGGTTAATTTCTGCAATTGGTAGCAGCAGATCGGTATTGTCAAAAAAGTAAACTCTATGGCATTGATTCGCCATGTCAGATCGCCTGATAGCGAGTTGGCCTCCAGGTAAATCAGAGCCAACCTATTGGGCGACGAACTTGCCGTGAGAGCAATACGCAGTACAAGCAGTCTTACAATTATACAGCTAGCGCTGGCAGATAGAATTACTCTTCAAGGAGTGGAAACTCTACTGCAGTTTACGTAAGTTCAATACTCGGAATACGGGCTTGATGGAGGGACTGATATGGCAGTTTGCTGGCATTATTGGTGAAACAGCGTATTGGGTTTAGTATTCAACGTCTGATGGGCGTCGATATATCGAGCTTCATGGTCGCGAAAAATACGCAAAGCTGGTTTTATCTATTAATGGAGTCGATACTCCATGACGCTTAATCTGAATTTATACAAACGTGGAATTGGGCAGTAAATTATTTATCAGGATGTGCCAATCGGGCACATCCTGCCAGAGATAAGAAAACCGGGCGCTTGAAGCATGGCTTGGTCTCGGTTAATCCTTAATGTCCAACCTATGAATAATCGTTATTCGAATAACTGTATTAAGGTTGTCCAGTACGGCCTTTTTTATTGCTTGTTCGCCTGTACTGCAAGCAATTTTTCTAATGTGACATTAGTCGGTTAGTTAAACAACATTTGTACAAAATTGACAAATTGTTGTAAATCCCATTATGATGAAATCAGAGCATTTATCATCAAATGCTTAGGAGGTATTTATGCGATTATCTATAGAAATCACGCCTGAGCAGCATCAGAACTTAAAAGCCGCAGCTGCCTTACAAGGCAAGAGTATCAAAAGCTATGTGCTTGAACGGGCACTACCTAATGCAGACGAGCAAGCCGCCTTACAAAAGCTTGAGGCGTATCTAGCGCCGCGTGTTGCCGCCGCCAAAGCAGGTAAAATTTCGAGTAAGTCCGTTGATGAAATTTTTGATGAAGAAATAGCGAACGCTAAATAAAACAATGCCTTTGTATGACATTACGGATGATGCTGAAGCCGATATTCGCGAGATTGTAAGCTATACCCTTGAGAACTGGGGCGTTGCACAAACAAACATCTATAGAAAAGCCATGAAAGACACTTTTGAGCTTATCGGGCGCAAAACTGTAGTCATTCGCAAATTTTCAGATACGTTTCCTGATTTACTCGTCACAAAATGCCAGCATCACTATATCTTTTATCTTAATGAGGGCCATTGGGCCGGCAATTAACCTCAGTCTTGGCATAAATCGGCTTGGAGAGTTGGAAAGTCATTCATATCATCCATGACCCGAATAAGTTGCTCAGTACCATCGGGGTTACGCTTCATAATTCGACCACCTTTGGCATAGGTGAAGCCTACACCTTGGCTTAAAGCTTTTTCTCGCGCAGAGCGAGAAGCATGACGACCAATTTTCGCCAATGTCGTAAAATCAATTAGCGGATCTTGGCGTTTCGCTACAGAAACTTTTCTTACTAGCTGGCCCATTGATTTCTCCTTCAAGTGATAACGCTATTTTATCTATCGAACACATGAGTAGCAACCTAAGGGTTAGTGTACTGTACCCAATGAACGCGCGCACGATCTTTTCACTTTTCAACGGTTGTTCGTCCGCCATTGAGCAACTGATAAATAGAAGGAAGCCAGCCGGGTTTACGTCGGTAATAGTTTGTTTAAACGCAGCTAAATAACTTTATTATAGTGCCGTTTGCTTTCTCGCATGTGCATAGAGTGACATTCTTCCCCGGCAGGACAATCCGCTGGCCTGCTCAAGGTATGCGCTGTTTGGCTAAGTTTGCTGACACTTAGATCCAGTTATACCTGTGCCGTTGAGATCAAAATGATTGCATCATTATGATTCCATGTTATGCTAAACAATAGTTATACACACAGTGGCAAGACATGGCAGATTTCAGCACTATTCCATTCACTCAGCAAAAACGGCTCGCGTTTATCGATTTTTGTTTGGAATTCTTCGGGCAAGTGGCCAGAGCGGATCTGGTTGGCCATTTTCAAACGGGGATCGCCTCCGCCACCCGTGATTTAACGTTGTATAAATCGCTGGCACCCGACAACCTGGTGCTAAGGCATCAAACCAAGCTCTATTACCGTACCGCCGAATTTTCACCATTGTTTCCGCATCACGCGGAAGAAGTGCTGTTCAGGTTGGCAAACAAAGACGCAGATGAATTTAAGTTGCCGCAGCGACCCAGTGACGTATGTGTTGAAGCGGTACGTCTTATTCATGCTTCATCATCTACTATTGCGCCGCTGTTACGGGCCATCATGCATAAAAAAGCCATACACTGTCGCTATGTGTCGCTGTCTTCTGGCATAACGGAACGGGAACTAGTTCCCCATTCACTCATTAATAACGGTTATCGCTGGCACGTACGTTGCTACGACAGAAGCACTCAGGCATTCAGGGATTTTGTCAGCAATCGTTTTTTAGACATCAATTTGCTGGAAGCGCAGTCACTAAAAACAGAGTCGGTGTTCAGTGATACAGCTTGGAACAATGTCATCACATTGGACTTAATACCGCATCCCGGAGTTAAGCATAAGCAAGCCATTGAACTTGATTACAACATGACGAACGGCAGCTTAACCGTGGAAACCCGCGAAGCGTTGCTGGGCTATTTAACCCAGGCATGGCGAGTGGATTGTTCTGCAAATTACAGGCTCGATCCCATTCAGTTCCCACTGGCGCTGGCGAATAAAGAGGTGCTGAAAAACATGGATGTGAGTCCGTTGCTACCAGGAGTTAAGCAATGAAAGCCGATTTCAACGTAGAGTTTTTGGAGCAATTTAAAGATCAAAGTGTCGCTTTGCGTTTGCTGCGCGCCCAACACTTTCCATTGATGACGAGTTTTTTTTACAGTGCGTTTATTCGCCATAATCGCCGGGCGGTACCGTATCAGGAACTGATCGCAATGCTCGATTACCACTTAAACGATGTCGCTGAAGTGTATGGTGAGCAAAAATACCCGAAAACAGCCCGCGCCTATATCGACGACTGGATCAATCAAAAGCCCGGTTATCTGCGTAAGTACCTGCCGCAAAACACTGATGAACCAGAATGCGATTTATTGCCCGATGTCGAAAAAGCGTTGCACTGGGTTGAAGAGTTGCAGGGGCGACAATTTGTCGGCACAGAATCGCGCCTGAAACTCCTTATTGATTTAATTGGGGAGCTGGTGCAGGGCACTACCAACGATAAATCCTTGCAACTAGAAGCCTTGCAGCAGAAAAAAGCGTTGATCGAACAGCAAATCGAGGCAGTAAAGCAAGGCTCCAGCCTCGGGCTAGACGATACCGAAGTGCGGGAAAGGCTCTATCTGGTCTCTGATATATCGCGTAAATTACTCGGTGATTTCAGGCAGGTAGAGGCGAATTTTCGGCTCCTGGATAAGGACACCCGCAAAAAAATCACCTTGGGAGGTGGCCAGAAAGGGCGGGTGCTGGATATCGTATTTGCCGATCAAGACGTAATAAACAGTTCCGACGAAGGGAAATCGTTTATCGCGTTTTTTGAATTGTTGATGACACAGCAAATGCGTGATTCTCTAAGACAAAACTTAAAGCAGATAATGCACCACCAATTGGGGCATGAGTTTGTCAGTAGTGACGATTTGCTCCAGCACCTTTACAGCTATTTGCTGGAGGCCGGTGACAAAGTTAATCGCACCAAACAGCAAATTACCGAACAACTGCGCCGCTACATCGAGGAGCAGTCGCAGGATAACCGGCGCATTCTCGAACTTATCCGCGATTTTGAAGCCGTTGCACATCAAACGAATAGTCCCGACACCCCTTTGCATTTGCTGCAGAATTTTGCCGAGATTGCTGGAATCCAGGCCAGTATTTATCCTCACCTCAGCCGTGGTTTGTTTGTCCCTAAAACCCCGGAACAACTGGATTCTGACATCAAAGAGGGCGCCCAAGAAGCTGATGTGGATTTAACCAATCTGTTTGAAGTCAGTCATATTGACGAACTGCAGTTACAGCAGCAGATCTTTACTTCGCTGGATAAACATCAGGGGCAGGTGACGTTAGCCAGTGTGCTGGAAGACTATCCCCTGCAGTACGGCCTTGATGAGGTACTCAGCTACATTAAACTGGCCTGTGAAGAGGTTGTGCCTGCCAGTATTGACCCCCAACAACCGCAACATGTTAGCTGGCAGAGTGAACCGGGCGTTAGCCGCACTCTGTCGGTACCCACTATTACGTTTATTCGGGATACGTCATCATGAACGAACAAGCATCTGTAGAAGCCTTGACTGAGCAGCATCATGCGGCATTGAAGGTTCGGCTACTAAAAGGTCCGGTTTATCGGGCAAAACATCGCGACTTGTGGGATGTGCTGGAGCGTGATCAGGCACTTATTCGCAGTTATTTTGACCAGATTGGTTTGTCGTTGCGACTCGATGATGCAGAAGGTTTTGCGTTTTTACAACAGCGTGAGGTTGATACCGAAGAAGATCAAACAGAGATCCCCTCGCTTATTACCCGTCGCCAACTGAGCTTTGGGCAAACCTTACTGCTGATATTTTTACGCAAGCGCCTGGCCGAACACGATAGTGAAGAGAGCAGTCCGCGCCTTATTGTTGAGCGTCAGGAAATATGGCAGTGGCTCGCCCCCCATTTTCCGGATGCCAGTAACGAAGTAAAGCAGCACAAAGAGTTTGATGCGCTGATTAAAAAGATAACCCAAATGGGCTTTTTGAATCAGTTACCCAATCATAAAAATGATTTTGAAGTCCAGCGTATCCTCAAAGCCTTTGTGACAGCAGAGCAAATTGTCCGGTACACGGAATTATTCGATATCCATAGCAAAGAGGAAACCAGTGATGAGCAGTGAAACGTCAACAGATACCGCTGCGCCAATACAACGCAAACCTCCCCCAGTATCACAAGCAACGCAGCGGCAGGGTTTTCGTTTAACCCGGTTTGAGGTATTAAACTGGGGCACCTTTGATAGGCAGATCTGGCACCTGGATAATAGTGGCGATAATTGTTTGCTCACCGGTAATATCGGTAGCGGTAAATCAACGCTGGTCGATGGCCTGACCACGTTGCTGGTTCCGCCCAGAAAGCTGGCGTTTAATAAGGCTGCGGGTGCTGAAAACAAAGAGCGTTCGCTGGAGTCGTACTTTTACGGCTATTATACGTCACAGCAGGATGAGTCGGGTAAAGCCCGTGCGGTAGGTTTGCGTAGCAAGGGGAATCACTATTCGGTGCTGCTGGCACAATTTCATTCTGTAGCACTGCAACAAACGATTACGCTGGCGCAGATCTTCTGGCTCAAACCTGGCGAAAACAAGGTGAAACGCTTGTTCGTTGTAGTTCCGGAGGCGCTCGACATTGCCACTCACTTCAGCGACTTTGGCACGCAAATTAAAGCGTTGCGTAAACGCTTGCAAAAAATATCCGAGCTCATTCTGGTTGAGAGTTTTAATCAATATCAACAAACTTTCAGCAAGTGGTTGGGTTTAGGTACCGATGGCAAAGCGCTGGAGTTGTTTAATCAAACGATTTCCATGAAATCAGTCGGCTCTGTGACCGACTTTGTGCGCCAGAACATGCTTGAACAGCCCGATGTGGAAGGGCAAATTCAGGAACTGGAGCGCAATTATGAATCGTTAAAGCGACTCCACGATGCGGTGGTCGCGGCTCGTGAAAAAATTACCTTACTACAACCGATTGATAAACATGGCCGTCAGGCGAAAGAAGCGGCGCAGGAAAAACAGCACTTTTCGTTCTGCCGTGATTACGTGGATAGCTTTATGGCCGAGAAAGCGATTGTACTGTATCAAAAGCGGATTGCCCGCCAGCAAGGTGAGCTTGAAAAGCTGGCCATTGATGAACAGCAGTTGCAAAGTCAGAAACGTCGCCTTAATCAAACGGTAAGTCAGCTCAGAAGCGATATCGATCAAAACGGTGGGGGCCGGTTGCAGCAACTGCAAGATAAAATTAAAGGCTTAGATGAAGCAAGAAACCAAAGTAAGCGTTTGTGTGATAACTATCTCGCACTGGTTAAGCCGCTTGGGCTGCCCGAAGCGCTAACAGCAGATAACTATGTCAGCAATATACGTGAATCGCATTCTTTGTTTGAACAACATCAACAGCAACTCGAAAATATTGAGAGCCGGCAAGACGATTACAAATTGCAAAATCACCAGTTGCAACAGCAACAACAGGCGGTGCAGCAAGAGCTGGAAGCGCTACGCCATCGTAAATCCAATATTCCGGTACGCCAGTTAAACATCCGCGAGCGACTGTGTGAACATCTTAAGGTAGAGGAAAGCCGGTTACCCTTTGTCGGTGAGTTGGTGCAGGTAAAACAGAGCCAGACTCAATGGCAGGGCGCCGTTGAGCGGGTGATGCACAACTTTGCATTGTCGTTGGTGGTACCGGATTCACTGTACGCTGATGTGAGTGATTTTGTTGAAAACACCCATCTGGGTACGCGATTGGTGTATTACCGTGTTAAAAGTACCGAGAATTACTTTCCGCAATCGCCGCAGCCAGATTCTCTGCTGGCAAAAATAGAAATCAAGCACGATAGTGAGCACTTTCAATGGCTGCACCGCGAGTTACAGCAGCGTTTTGACTATCAGTGCTGCGAGTCAATGACTGACTTTCGTCGGAGTGAAAAAGCCATCACTCTGCAGGGGCAGGTGAAGTCAGGTCGTTTTCGTCACGAGAAAGACGATCGCCACAGCTTGCATGACAAAAGCCGCTTTGTACTTGGCTGGAGTAACCAGGCAAAGCTCGACCTGCTGGCCGCCCAAATACGTGCACTGCAAACTGATGCCGCGGCCATGGCAACCACGTTAGCGCAATGCGCCAGCCAGCGTCGCGATATTGAAGAATTGCGTCGTCAGGCCAAAAATCTCAGCGACTTTAACTTAACCTTTGAGCAAATCAACTGGTCACAGTTTGCCAATCAGTTGGAAGTCGCCAGGCAAGAAATACGGGTCCTGGAACAAAGCTCCGATGTATTGCGGGAATTACAACAACAGTTTCAGCACGCACAAACCGAATTAACCCAGGTGGAAGAAGCGTTTCGAGCGCACTATCAACAACTGGGTAAACTTGAGACTAAACTGGATGACGATCATAAGATCCTGGCTGAAAAGACAGCCGAGTGTAACGCGGTATCCGAACAGGTAAAGCAGCGTTGTTACCCGGATCTTACCGCCTTGTATGAAAAGCATGGTGCGGCGCAATTGCGCATCGACATGCTGGCGAACCAATGCTCGGTGTTACGCACCAAACTGAATGAAAAAATCCAGCATCTTGAGGAGAAACGCAGTAAGCGGGAAAAGCAGATGCTCACCGCCATGAAAGATTTTGCTTTCCGTTTTCCTAACGATGTAACCGAACTGGACGTTAGTGAGCAGTCACTGTCTGAATATCAGCAGATGCTGAAAACACTGCAGGATGAAGACTTACCCCGCCATGAAACCCGTTTTAAAGAAATGCTTAATCAGGACACCATTCGTTCGATGGCGCTGTTTCGCAGCTATCTGGATAAGCAGGAAGAGCAAATCGATGCGCGAGTCAGTATGATCAACCGTTCATTACGGGAACTGGATTATCAGCAGGGCACCTACATCGAAATAGACAGTATTTCCTCACCGGATTTGGATATTCGTGAGTTCAAGCAGCGCCTGAAGAGTTGCGTGGAGTTTTCTACCGACGACAATTTATATTCCGAACAGAAGTTCGAGCAGGTCAAAACGCTGATTGAGCAAATGCGCCACGAGCCGACGTGGACTCAGAAAGTAGTGGATGTACGTTACTGGCAACTGTTCAATGTGGTTGAGCGATACCGTGAAGATAACAGTGAGAAAGAGTGTTATTCCGACTCAGGGGGTAAGTCCGGCGGGCAGAAAGAGAAGCTGGCGTATTCCATTTTGGCAGCGGCCATCCTGCTGCAATATCGCCTGGTGGATGACGAGACCGGCGCAAAAGCCAAACGCCGGTTTAATTTGGTGGTGATTGACGAAGCCTTTGCCCGTGGCTCAAAAGACAGTACGCGCTTTGGACTTGAATTGTTTAAAAAACTCGGACTTCAGCTGTTACTGGTAACGCCGCTACAGAAACTCGATGTCATTGAACACTACGTACAACAAGTGCACTTTGTTGATCAGCGCAGTAATCGTTCCATGGTGCTGA
Source organism: Pseudomonadota bacterium (assembly GCA_036141415.1). Classification (GTDB taxonomy): domain Bacteria; phylum Pseudomonadota; class Gammaproteobacteria; order Enterobacterales; family Alteromonadaceae; genus Alteromonas. The sequence goes on along the minus strand of JAYZXK010000117.1, from coordinate 4,801 downwards.
ATATGACGATAAAAGAATATCGTGAGCGGCTCGCACAACACAAATCGCAGCAGCAATATAAAGCGCTGGTGGAAGAGGTAGAGCAAAACCCAGCGCTTAAACGTGAATAAGGGGCTGAATAGGTGCAGACAGTAAAAGCGCTGAAAGCAAAACTGCAAAAGCAATGGCAAAACCAGGTGTTCTACAAGCAGTGGCTCAGTGGCGAATGGACATTCCCTTTGCAGATTTCACTCAAGCGTCCTACCGACAAACAATTGCTGCATGATTTTGCCGCACTCTCGGCCTCTCAACAAACCTTTGAGCGGGAGCTGCGGCACTATGCTGGCGTTAGCCTGCTTAAACAGCAAGTTAGCTATGCCACCATGGGGCGTCAGAATGTGCCGGTAGCGGTGGCGTTTGAGTCTCCCGAAGCATTGGCCCGGTTTTGTGGGAAATGGCAGGAATGGCAGCAGTTCATTGCCGATGCCAAGCTGTTGCAAGCTGGTTTGCCTCATGTGCGCATTGGCCAGCAGATATCGATTAAACTGTTACTGAATCATGCGGGGGAGTGGGAGAAGCTTATTGCGATTGCGCACTTTTTCAGGGCGAATCCGTTACCCGGGTGTTATCTGCGTGAGCTCCCCATAGCCGGGGTAGACAGTAAGTATATAGAACACCGCAAGCAAACCGTAAAAACGCTGTTAGATGCGGTATTACCCGCAGACGCGATTAAAAGCCAGTATACGCAGATGGGTGAACACGGTTTTGAAAAGCGCTTTGGTTTGCGTTTTGATGAGCCGCAGATACGCTTTCGACTGCTTGATCCACAACTGTATTATGAAGTTGGCGGGTTGCGGGATATTTCGCTACCGATTAGCCATTTTGCTCAGTTATCGTTAATGGTCGACCGTGTCTTCATAACGGAAAACCTGGTAAATGGCCTGGCGTTTCCCAATGTGAAAAATGCGCTGGTAATCTTTGGCAAAGGCTATAGCATTCAATTGCTCAAACAGATACAGTGGTTACACCGCTGCCGGCTCTATTATTGGGGGGATGTTGATACTGACGGTTTTGCCATGCTCTCACAAATACGCGGTTATTTTAGCAACACGCAGTCGCTGTTGATGGATGAGGCGACATTGTTAGCCACCAAGTCTTTTTGGGGCGCGGAAGCGCTTAACAAACGCCAAACGCCAGCAAGCCTGCCCAACCTCCTTCCCGCCGAAGCTGAGCTTTATATAAAGCTTAAAGCTGAATATTGGCAACCGCGCTTAAGGCTGGAACAAGAAAGAATTCCATTCAGTCTGTTATCCGAGCAGTTACGGCAACTAGGATGTAAGTAACAATAGTTTGGTTGTATTTGTCACGGCTATGACAGGGGATGAGAGCGCATACGTTTACTGCAATAGTGGTTAGTAACATCGGTTTAGCAAAACAAACATGGTAGGATCACTGAATGTAATGAAAGGTTTGCTAACAGTATGCTGGCAAATTGGAATGAAGGTCTACAAAGAGATAAGTAATGGCTAAGCAAGGTCACATCAACAGCAATAGTGGGTTAACGGTTGTATCAGTGAGTTCCTCAGGAAGCCAAAGCGCCGAAGCACGGGAGACGCTCGATAAACTGTGGGTAGAAGTTAACAAAAAACAGCAACGAAATGACCGTTATCAGGCTAAGCTTGAAGCGTTTATGGCGTACTTCAAGCAATCGGTTGAACCCATTGAACAGGAGGTCTGCCGGGCTAACGAGCAGTGGATCCGCCATCTAGTTTCTTTTGTGTCGCGTAAATCAATAAAGGGTAGGCAACATGAGGCCCTGCTGGATTGGATCCAGGAAGAATTAACGATACTTGAGTCGAATCCGTTTAATCCTGTGAATACCAATGACTTGAGGGACGCTTTTAATGAAGCGATAGTCACCTCAATTAAGCAGAACCCCAACTCCAGCGAGGTACCTGAGGAGCAACTCGATCATTACCGGATTGAGTTGTCGCTAATGCTTGGAGAAGAGATAGAACTCAGTGACGAAGAGTTGGTTGAGTTGATCCATGACCCGCATAAGGCAATGGCCTATTTTGAATCGGTGCTCAAACATAAAATGGAATCAGGTTACGTGGGTGATGATGAAGATATTCACGGGCAGGAGTCGCCATATTTTCATGACGAGTCAGATCAACACGATCATTCGTACCAACAACATACCCATAATACGAATGTCGATGTAGCTACTGCTTTGTTCAGCGATAAACAAATCAACAGACTCTATCGGCAGTTAGCCAAAAAGCTGCATCCTGACCGGGAACTCGACCCGGATAAGAAGGCTGAAAAAATGGATTTGATGCAACAACTTTCACACGCCAGGGACGTTAAGGATCCGCTGACGATCCTCTTGTTCGCCCAGCAGTTTTTGCCAGAATATCAGTTGGAGTTAAACGACAATTTAACTGTGCAGTTAGAATCCATATTAAGAGATAAGGTCAAACAGTTAAACGCCGATTATCACGAGTTGAGACGCGGTGACGGACTAAGTGTGATAATTTGGCAGCGCTTTGGTGGTGGCACTAAGGCCGCCCGGGAAAAAGGCTTACGAGAATATCGGCAGGCGCTTGAGCAAGATGTTGAGAATCTCATGGCAAAGTGCAGGGAAATTAAAACGGTTAAAGGGTTGCAGAAGCACCTAACGGCACGACTTCAATCATTTAATTTCACGCGTGTTCCCATGTCCGAACTGCCCTTTGACGATTTTCCATTTGACCTGTTCGATTAATCAACGTCTAGCTAGGTTGATGGCTATCTTGTTCGAGTACTCGTTGTGGCGGCAGATTGCCCCTTTTTGTTTTTTAAGCGATACTGCCCGCCGGTTGCTATGCATTACCAGTAACCGGATAATTACTAATCAAGGTTTGTGAATTCTTCGCGCATGTCTGTAAAAAAATATTCGATGATGGCAATTAAGGCTGGTGTTGGGGTTGTGCCCAAGCCATTGCGTAATTTTGCTAAGAAAAACCCGGCTCTTACCTCTTTTTACAGCAGATCACTGCAAAAGTCCGGACTGTTTTATGGGTTTCCGAGTAAGAAAAAACTTCAGGCACTTTACAATCAGTCGTTAGCTAAGCAAGCCAGCGACATCAATCAAATATTGGCTGATTTACCGGTACTGCACGCTAAAATTTCAGTCGCAATTATTGGTAACGATGCGCTGGGAGTATCGAAAACCCTGGCATCGTTAGTTCATCAGTCGGCACATATTGAATCCGTTCTTGTACAGTGCACGTTGTTTAAACAGCAGACCAATACTAAAACGCTAAATATTACCGCGTTTAACCACCTTACGGATGATGTTGTAACGTCAGAGAATGTACCCTTACTATTATTAGAGTGTGGTGATGAACTGCATCCATCAACACTAGCGTTATTGGCTCGTCAGCACATCACTGCATTACACTATGTGGATACCGACGAAAAGAATGCAGGCAACACCTTTGAGAATGCGCGAATGTTGCCAGACTGGAATCCGGATTATCAGTTAACCTACGGGTATATCGAAACAGGCGTTGTGTTACCTGCGGATTGGAGAAAAGCAATTAGCACCACAACAGCAAAGTCCATAGCTGGCCTCATTAGCGAGTGGTGGCTTAAATCGCCGGATATGGTGGTCGAGCATTTTCCTTACGCGTTAATTCACCGCCCCGATAGCAATGCCAAAAAACGTGCTCAGCTTAAAGAGATTACTCAGCTTGTTAACACGATAGACGCTCGTTCCAGGGTAGTGTCCGACAAACTCGTTAATGTTATCCAGTGGCCAATATTCAATAGGCCTTTAGTCTCGCTCATCATCCCCACCAAAAATGCCAAACAACTGGTTAAAGAGTGTATCGATTCTATTTTGAATAAAAGCACCTACCAGAACTATGAAATTCTGCTGGTGGATAATAATTCCGATGAGCCTGAATCCCTGGCTTATTTCGAGGAACTCAGTCAACACGAGAAGATCAGGGTATTAAAATACCCACATCCCTTTAACTACTCCGCTATCAATAACTTTGCGGCGCAGCAGGCCAAAGGAGAAGTGATCGGGTTGATCAATAACGATATCGAGGTGATCACGCCGGACTGGCTGGAATATATGGTTGGTCATGCGTTGAGAGAAGATATTGGTTGTGTAGGGGCGAAGCTCATGTACGGCGACGACCGTATTCAGCACGCCGGAGTGGTATTGGGCTATGGCGGTGGAGCCGGGCATGCACATAAGTACTTCCCTCGATACCATCCCGGTTATATGAACCGGCTAATCGCCTCACATAATTACAGTGCAGTAACTGCCGCTTGCTTACTGGTGAAAAAGTCACTGTTTGATGCGGTGGGGGGATTAAACGAAACCGATCTTACAGTCGCGTTTAATGACGTGGACTTCTGCCTGCGGGTGAGGGCTCAGGGAGTAAGAAATCTTTATTGCGCTGAAGCAGAACTCTACCACCATGAATCGGTATCGCGGGGGCTGGATGTAAGTAAAGAGAAAATGGCCCGCTTCAATGCGGAGCTCGATTACTTAAAATCCAATTGGTCAGAGGTGATTGCTCATGATCCGGCATATAACCCGAACCTAACGCTGCGTCGGGAAAACTTCTCGATTAAAGAAAAGAGCGAACAAGAAAGTTCAATACAGTCATCCCGGGCTTGACCCGGGATCTCCTAAAAAGGTTGGCCCAGCCAAATCAGCCTTTTCATTAAAGCACTTTTGAACTCTACGATAACCAGCAAGGAGATCCCCGCCAGAAGCACGCGGGGATGACGGGTATTGATATTTGTGTTATTCCAGATT
>JAYZXK010000116.1:0-5727 GCA_036141415.1 Pseudomonadota bacterium | reverse complement strand
GCCTACAATGGGTTGACGGGACTCTACTTTTTGCGCCGGTGCATAGCGGCCAACCAGATTCAGCAGCACTTCGGGAGCAAAGGGTTTGGACAAATAATCCGTCGCACCATCGCGCATGGCACTCACGGCGTCATCCACTGTGGCATAAGCCGTCATCAGCAGTACCGGTAAATTGGCATCTTTGCTCTTAATCGCTTTTAATAGCGCCAGGCCATTCATTTCGCCCATCTGAATATCACTTACCACGATATCCACCGACTGCTTACCAAGCAGCATGATCGCCTGCTCTGCTGAATCGGCGGCGACCACCTGATAATCAGCCAGTAACAGCGTATCTACCAGCGCCTCGCGCAGGCCTGCATCATCCTCGACGATCAGTACGGTTGTTTTTGGCATGGGTTATTCCTCTGGTTGAGTATCGGCAGTTACCATGTCACTGGCAAATGCGCGGGGTAACATAATAGAAAAACAGGCGCCTGCATCGGCCAGGTTTTCCACATTAATGCGGCCCTGATGTGCTTTGACCACCGACTGCACTACGGCCAGGCCAAGACCGGTGCCGTGGGTTTTAGTGGTATAAAAGGGTTCGAAAATTTTGTCTTTCAGGGCGTCAGAGATACCAGGACCCTGGTCGTTGATGTTGATACACAACCAGCGGTTTAGTACGCTGAACTGCACGGTAACATCACTGCCCTTCGGGCTAATCTGGCTGGCATTCTGGATCAGGTTAAGTAAAGCGCCCTGCAAGGCGGTAAGATTACCGGTGATCGACGCATTAATATGCTGACCTTTAAAGATCACAATCTGATCCTGGCCCTGGGTGATGGTTTGCGCTGTAGGCGCAATTGCCTCATACAGTTCTTGCACTGAGATATCATTCACGACCTGTTGCTCACCGCTTTTGGCAAACAGCAACATATCATTGACCTGACTCTCCAGCTCTTTGAGTCTGTCCTGCAATTTATGCGCAAACTGAATGCCGGATTCCGGCTGCAGGTTCTTGCGGGTCAGATTGGCTGCATACAGCATTGCCGCTGACAGTGGCGTACGAATTTGATGGGCCAGTGAGGCAACCATTTTGCCCAGTGAGGACAGGCGCTGCAGATGACTGAGCCGCGCCTGTAACTGGCGTGTTTCCGTGAGATCGGTAAGCACGATAAGTTGCCCGGGCTCATTTACCAGTGGCGTAATAGACAATTTAACCCGGCGCCCGTCAAACAACGACACTTCGTGCCCATCGTCGGCGCGGGGTTTAAAAGAGCGGGCAATAATGGTTCGCCACAGTTCACCTTCGAGTGGTTCACCCAGCAACAAAGAAGCCTGCTCATTGGCTTGCCTGACGTATCCTTTGCCATCCAGCACAATAACCCCGGCAGGCATCACTTGTAACAGGTGGTTAAGGCGGGACGCTTGTTGTCGCAAGGAGTCGAGTTCCTGCTGCTGTGATTGAGCAGTTTCGCGTACCAGCGATAAATCGGCCGGTGCCTGAGGGCTTTTCACCGGCTTTATCGATACTTCTTCTACGGTATTGGCAACACGACTATTTAATGCCATACATTCCTCGTCAATTTGCAGACACTTGTTGGACTGTTAAGGATTTAGCATTAGTCGTGCCAGAAATTTAGCTATTAAATTTCAATAAGATAAGTGATTTATAACGAAGTTTTCGCTGTCAATATAATGACAAATGGAGGTTATCGGCGTTTAACTACAGAAATAGAGCTAACCGAATAGTTAGCTCCAACTCTGCTCAGGCGTGCTAGTCACGCTGAATATTGTACTTGCGCATCTTCTCCACCAGGGTGGTTCGGCGCATTCCCAGCTTATCGGCAGCCCGGGCGACAACCCACTCCTGCTGGTCGAGCGCTTGCTGGATAAGATTAATTTCCAGCTCCGAAAGATATTCTTTAAGATTTACCCCTTCATCCGGTAAATATCCGTTAATAGCCGGTTCAGGCTCCGGTGTATCATCATCATACCCGGCAGATTCGGCGAAAAGTTCATTGAAGGCATCCCGCTCGAGCACTTCTTCGGGGTAATCCGGCTCGAAGCGCTCCATATCGCCATACTGGTATTTCTGCGGCAGATCCTGCACATCGACAATCTGACCAGGATAGAGGATCATCAGTCGTTCCACCAGATTAGACAACTCGCGGACATTGCCCGACCAGGGGTGCTCCATCAGCGAACTGATAGCGCGCTCGGTAAATTTAACCGGGTCGACACCATCTCCCTGAATGCGGCTAATCAACTCCTGCAACAGTAACGGGATATCCTCACGCCGTTCACGCAGAGCCGGACTGTCGATAGGAAACACATTCAAACGGTAATATAAATCTTCGCGGAACTTATCATCGGCTATCATTTTTTCCAGATCGCGATGGGTGGCGGCGATAATTCGCACGTCACACTGTATGGGCCGGTTACCACCGACTCTTTCAAACATTCTTTCCTGCAGTACGCGCAGTAATTTCACCTGCATCTGCAGCGGCATATCGCCGATTTCATCGAGAAACAATGTCCCGCCTTCGGCCAGCTCAAAACGGCCTTTACGGGCACTGATAGCACCGGTAAAAGCGCCTTTTTCGTGACCAAACAATTCACTTTCCAGCAACTCACCGGGAATAGCGCCGCAGTTTACCGGGATAAACGGGCCGTCTTTACGTTCTGACAGGAAATGCACATTACGCGCGACAACTTCTTTACCGGTTCCAGACTCGCCCAAAATAAGCACGGTAGCTTCAGTGGGGGCAACCTGTTCTACCAGGCGACGAACACCCTGAATTTGTTCGCTTTTACCCACCAGGCTGCGGAATAACCGGGTTTTGGTGGGGACCGCGCCGTTGCGTACCGGGTGGCTGCGAATATATTCCTGACAGCGGTGAATCGCCTGCGTCAGTGCCGGGTAAGTAATCGGCAGCGTAATATGCCCCACCAAATTGCCAACGTTAAGGCCTGGCTGGTCGACCATATTGATTGCTACGAACGGATGCTGAGGATAACTTTTGATTAACGCCAGGGCATCGTTGCCGGTTTCTACATCGATGATCACCGCCACGGGTGATTTGTTTTCGAGCAACGATTGCGCTTCAGACAGCGAAAGTGAAACACACGGCTCCCCTAAAAATGTCAGGATCGTGTGCAGATTTTGTTTTAATGCATTGTTATCACTAACAAGCAATATATCCTTCATTCAGTCCCCAAACACTATTGTTATATTTACTAGTTTATACCAAACCACGGTTTTGTGTGTGCGACTGTCAAAAATCGGACACAATTTTTACTTTCATCAACATTTCAACCTTCCCGATTGGTAAACATTAGATGATTTGGCAGCAATACAGCCTGGCGGCCGAAACCAAGGATTGATAATACCGATTTGCACAGATGAGCATGCAATCTGGTATAGAGCGCTTTGGCAATTGTAGCGGTAACAATGTGAATCGCAATGAAAAAAGCGGATTATTGGCAATAAAAAAGGCAGGGAAACCTGCCTTTGTTCTAAAATTGCTCGATTTAATTATTCAGCAAACTCAGAACCTGCCCCTGCTGCTGATTGGCCTGCGCCTGAACCGTCAGTGCCGCCTGATTCTGCACGTCATTGGCGGCCTGCTGAGAGCTGGCCTGGGCATAATCCGTATCCTGAATACGACTGCGTGCCGCGGCCTGATTCACATTGGTTTCGGTAAGATTACGCGCAGTGGACGCAAACTGATTCTGTACCGCGCCTAACTCGCCTCGGACACCGCCTACTGTTTCAATAGCGGCGTCTGCTGCGGCCAGTGAATCTTCCAGTGACTGCGAAGTTATGTCTACTGACAGAACGTCTGACAACTCGCTGCCAATATCACGGGTGCCCACACTAATCTGCTGACCCGCCTGACTGCCTACCTGAAAATCAATGGAACCACTGTCAGACAACAGGGGCTTACCCGCGAACTCGGTTTGTTCAATGGTCTGGGAAATATTTTGCTGTAACTGGGATATCTCAGACTGAATCGCCTGACGATCGGCATCGTTGAGAATCCCGCTGCCTGATTGCAGCGTTAACTCGCGAATACGATTCACATCGTTATTGATGCCTTCCAGCCCGCTCTCTGCAACTTGTGCGAGTGAGATGCCATCGTAAGCATTGTTTACGGCCTGACGGCCGCCTTCAACTTCAGACGTTAAGCGGTCGATAATTTGCTGTGCAGCAGCGCCGTCGGCAGCACTGTTGATTTGCTTGCCGGAAGCGAGCTTCTCAGACAGTTTATCCTGCCGTTGCTGGATTTGCTCCAGTAACGACTGCGGCTTCTCTGTGCTTGAATTAAAATTAATCATACCTTTCTCCTCTGATTGAAGTTTAGCATTTGTACAAACATTCGCCAACCTAAAGCATCGTCTGATAGCGCCGATAATGTATGAAGATAGATACCCATGTATACTCTCAAAACAATTGAAGCGGCCCAATAAATTTAAGGAGTCCAGCCAACATGAAAACCGTTGTTACCTATGGCACTTTTGACCTGTTTCATGTTGGCCATGTCAGATTACTTAAACGCCTGAAATCGCTGGGAGACAAACTGGTGGTTGGGTTATCTACTGACGAATTTAATCTGGTTAAGGGTAAAAAAACCATCATCCCCTACGCCGATCGCCGGGAAGTCCTGTTGGCCTGCCAATACGTAGATGATGTGTTTGAGGAAAATACCTGGGAACAAAAACGTGAGGACTTAATCAGGGAGCAGGCTACTATTTTCGCCATGGGAGATGACTGGGCGGGTAAATTCGACGATTTACAGGATATTGTAGAAGTGCTCTACCTGCCTCGCACCCAGGACATTTCCACTACCGAACTCAAAACAGTCATTAATCAGATTCACGATGAAAAACTGCGGGAAATTCGTAATGTTGCTTCTCACCTAAATGCGCTAATTGATAAGTTATAGCGACGTATTTTGTAGCGTAAGAATCACCCTCTCTACCTCATCGTCTGCCAGGTAAGGATGCATAGGCAAGCTAAAACAACACGCCGCTAACGACTCTGCTACCGGTAAATCTGTTAACGTTGGCGCTGCGCCTCTGAAAGCCGATTGCTGGTGCATACAGGTGGCATAATATACCGCGGTAGGAATGTGTTGATGCTGTAAACTTTGTTGCAGTATGCTGCGACTGACTGACTGTGCCTGCAGCGTGTATTGCGCCCAGCTGCTTGTAACGTCCGCGGGGCACAAAGGGGTGACAACCGAAGGGCAACTTTCCAGTCCCTCGCTGTAGAGCCTCGCAACATATTGACGCCGCTCTAGCTCCGCCGGGAAAAGTGCCAGCTTCTCGAGTAAAACTGCCGCTTGCAACGTATCCAGCCGGCTGTTCATGCCGATTCTGACGTTATCGTATTTATCCGCTCCCTTACCGTGTACACGCAGCGATTTTACTAATGCGGCATAATCATCATTATTTGTGAACACGGCACCACCATCACCATAACAGCCTAGTGGTTTGGCAGGGAAAAAGCTGGTCGTGGCGATGTCGCCAAAACTGCCGGCTCGCTTACCCTGACGTTCGCCGCCAACCCCCTGAGCCGCATCTTCAATCACCAGCAGATTGTGCGCTGATGCTATGGACTGAATATGTTCATAAGCTGCCGGCTGACCAAACAAATCAACCGCCATGATGGCTTTTAGCTTTAATGAAGAGCTGGCTTCCACCTGGCGGATGGTGGTGGCGAGTTTTTCGCAATCCAGA
>JAYZXK010000115.1:0-7807 GCA_036141415.1 Pseudomonadota bacterium | reverse complement strand
TACTTGGTGGTGCCATTAATGGTGCCGGTGATTGCACATATGGAATGGGATAATATCTGGATTGCGGTCATGCTGCTTATTAACGTTAATCTGGCGCTGATTACTCCGCCAATGGGAGGCGTACTCTACGTGGTGAGCCATATTGGTAATATGTCGCTGGGTACGGTGATAAAAGGCGCATTAATGCCAATCATCGCCCTCATTGTGGTATTGCTACTCACCATTTTCTTTCCGGCGCTGGCATTGTGGCTGCCGGGGCTGACATAGCACCAGGATACCTTTAAACCTGCCTCCCACATTGGGAGGCAGGGTCATTCGCCAGTAATGAAAATGCGTGAGGTACGCCTTAATTTATAGCCAACTATCACCATTTGAAAATTGACTTAAGCACCCTCGCCTTTAAGCTTTCCATAATCATGTTTTCAGGAGGTCTGATATGACCCACTCGTCTTTATTTACACCCTTTAGCAGTGACAAACTCTGGTTGGAAAACCGCATTGTAATGGCGCCCATGACGCGCCAGTTTTCGCCAAACGGAATTCCAACCGATGCTGTGGCAGGCTATTATCAGCGACGCGCTTTGGGCGGTACCGGGCTTATTATTACTGAAGGCACCACGGTTAACGATAAAGTAGCGACGCTGGATGCAAATATTCCGCAGTTTCATGGCGAGCGGGCTTTAGCCGGCTGGAAAAATGTCGTCGAAAGTGTTCACCAGGCCGGCGGTAAAATTATGCCGCAAATCTGGCATGTTGGAATGGCCAGGGTTGCCGAAAAATCCACGCACAGTGAACTGCCTAGTGCTGGTCCTTCAGGGTTATTCAAGCCCGGTAAACAAGGCGCTGAGCCGATGACCATCGAGCACATTGAAGCGGTTATTGAGGCTTTTGCCGAAGCTGCGGCGAATGCACAGGCTATTGGCATGGACGGCGTTGAAATTCACGGTGCCCATGGTTACCTGATAGATCAGTTTTTCTGGGCAGGCACTAACCAGCGCACCGACAGCTGGGGCGGCAACATGGAAAAGCGTGGCCGTTTTGCGGTGGAGATCATTAAAGCCATCCGCGCCGCCACCTCACCGGATTTTCCAATTGTGCTGCGCTACTCACAGTGGAAGCAGCAGGACTATTCGGCGCGACTGGCGCACACGCCAGCGGAGCTGGAACAATTCTTACTGCCACTTAGCGAAGCAGGGGTTGATATTTTCCACTGTTCACAGCGGCGTTACTGGGAAAGCGAATTTGAGGATAGCAACCTTAATCTGGCAGGCTGGACCAAAAAGCTCACCGGCAAACCTACTATTACTGTCGGCTCGGTTGGCTTAAACAGTGACTTTTTTGGCGCCTTTAAGGGACAGGGGGCAAATACCCGCTCAGTGGATGACTTACTGGAGCGACTTGAAGCCGGCGAGTTTGATCTGGTTGCGGTGGGCCGAGCACTGCTGCAGGATCCGGACTGGGCCAATAAAATTAAACAGCAGCGCAGCGAGGAATTACAACAATATTCCGGTGAGGCACTGGCCACGTTATCATAACCTCTACACAAGCTGCGCCAGAGCGCAGCTTACTTTCTTTATCGGGTGACGAACAAAAAGAGCACCAAAACCAATAGAATAATCTGCTTTGAACGCTAAAAGTGTAATATTGGTAAACAGCCAGCGTTAAGGCTGGCTTCGGTAACGGAAAGTGCCCTCTCCAAATGCAAGCAAATTGCCGTCCTGATCTTTCACTTCACCTGAGGCGCTGTAGATTCGATGGCCCCGTGCACGGACTTTTCCACATGCTGTGACAATGCCGTTGCTGCACTGCGCGGTAAAGGTGGTTGTCAGAGACAAGGTGACTGAGCGGCGCGTCAGGTTATCCTGCGGAAAATAGATGCCCGACTGAGCGCATACAATGTCTAATAATCCTGTCAGTACGCCACCGTGAAGCACGCCACCTAAATTCAGATGATCCGGCGTAACCTTCATTTCAATGACAGAATACCCATCCCCCCACTCTTTATGCTCATAGTTAAGTAAGGCATGGTAGCCTGTTTGCATTAAACGATGCGCAAGTTCCGGCAAGGCCCGGGCCGTTGAGCTACTCATTGTGATACCACCCCATCACCGATTTAATTTCCAGAAAATCCTCGAGCCCGTGAGCGCCCCACTCCCGACCATTGCCAGATTGTTTGTAGCCCCCGAATGGCGCGGTTAAATCGGCGGGCGCGCCATTAAGATGTACCATGCCAGTACGCATTTTACTGGCGACATTACGCACACGCTCAGGATCGCCACCAGAAACATAGCCGCTCAAACCATAAGGGCTGTCATTTGCAATACACACCGCGTCGTCATCATCGTCGTAACCAATAATCACCAGTACCGGGCCAAAGATCTCTTCCTGCGCGATGGCCATATCATTGGTCACATCGGCAAAAATCGTCGGTTTAACATAGTATCCTTGGTTGAGTCCTTCCGGTTTGCCCAGGCCGCCACAGAGTAAAGTAGCGCCTTCGCCGATACCCCGGGCGATCATTTCCTGTATTTTTTCGAACTGGCGCTGATGCGCTACAGGGCCGATTGAGGTGGATTGCTGTGTTGGATCACCCACCGCCTTTTGTGAGGCTTCACCGGTGGCTTTGGCAATCGCGATAACCTGTGGCATCAGGGCATTGGGTACCAGCATCCGGGTTGGCGCCGTGCAGGTTTGGCCGCTGTTGGCAAAGACTGATTTGATGCCGCCAACCACCGCTTTTTGTATATCGGCATCATCTAAAATAATATTGGCGGATTTGCCGCCCAGCTCCAGCGCGACACGCTTAATTGTTGGCGCGGCTGCTTTACTGACTTCGGCTCCCGCTTGTGTTGAACCGGTAAATGAGATCATATCGATGTCAGGATGGCGGCTCATATAATCGCCTATTTTCGAGCCAGAGCCCTGAACCAGGTTAAACACGCCTTTCGGTACGCCAGCTTCATGCAGAATTTCGGCTAACAGTGCACTGCTTAAACAAGCATCCTGACTGGGCTTTAAAACAATGGTGCAGCCTGCTGCTAACGCCGGGGCGACTTTACAAACCACCTGATTCATTGGCCAGTTCCAAGGCGTAATCAAGCCAACCACACCGATGGGTTCCTTACGAATTTCGGTGGTGCCTTGCTGATGCGAAAATTCATAGGATTTAAGCACCTCAAGGGTTGCTGAGAAGTGACCAATCCCCATCGCCGCCTGCGCCTTTTCACTTAGCGTTATCGGCGCGCCCATTTCCTGAGTAATGGCCCCGACCATTTGAGCATAGTATTTTTTATAGGTTGCAATGATCTTTTCAAATAAAGCGATTCTTTCAGCTACTGACACCGCTGACCAAGAATCAAAGGCCAGTTTAGCCGCGGCCACTGCGTCATCAACATCAGCCTCCTGCCCCATGGCGACTTCACCGTATTTGGTCTCAGTCGCTGGATTTACCAGGGGGCGTGTGTGTTGAGAATGCGGGGCTACCCATTCACCTGCGATATAGAACTGGTTAGTTTTAAAATTCATGAAAAATCCTGTTACTCGTTGTTACTTTTCTAATTGGTCGCTTCTTCTGGCCTGGCCTGACGTAAGTCAGTCAATACATGCTTATCCGGCGTGTTGGCGTATAGGGCTGCAACGCAGTCGGCTCTGCGTTCCTGTACTTTACGCTGATTAATAGAGCGCTTATCGGACATTTCACCCGCATCTAAATCCGGCGGCGAGGTTAAAATAACCGCCCGTTCAATACGTACCGAGGCACCGGAGTTGCGCAGATTATGCTCGCGTAAGGATTGTTCAATGCGGGCTATAACCCTGGGGTGACATGCCAATCCGGCACTGTCCAGTTCAGGCAAATTAAAGACCCGGCGGGTGACATCTTCGTTTAACCAAATCATCAGGCCCAGAAAGGCTTTATCCTGACCGGTAATCACCACATCGAATGCCAGCGGTGACAGCGCACTGATCAGATCAATGCGTAACATGCTGGTGTGTACCCAGGTACCATTAAGCAGTTTAAAATCCTCACTGACACGACCGGCAAACTGCAGCCCTTTTTCTGGCCTGTTAGCATCCAGCCAGCGCACCGCATCACCGGTGCGATAAAAGCCATCGTCATCAAATGCCTGCTTATTCAGGTATTCCCCCTGATAATAGCCCGGGGTAATCTGCGGCCCCTTGACCCGTAATTCATATTTATCATCGTGAGGTACCAGTTTTAACTGCGAACCCGGTACCGGTAACCCGATGCTACCCATTTTATTGGTTGCCCAGTGCACGATGGTGGTGATCGCTGAGCTTTCCGTGGCGCCCAAAGCCGTGATCATTGCGATCTGATAACCCGTTTCCTGAATCGCAAGTTGCTGGAATCGGTCGAAGGTTTCCTGCGGCATATCAGAGCCACCATAACTACACCAATCCATATGGCGGAAAAAGGCTTCCCGCAAACCATCATCATGGGCCATGGCATCAACCAGCAGTGCATAAACGGCTGGCACCGATGAGTAGTTGTTAATAGGCACAGTTTTGAGGTTGGCCAGGGTCCGCTCAAATAACCCGGGTACCGGCTTGCCATCGTCAATATAGAGCGTGCCACCATTTTTTATCACCCGGTGGACAGTCTGATTGCCACCAAAAGTGTGATGCCAGGGCATCCAGTCAAGCATAACAGGCGGGTTATTTTCTTCATCTACTTCAATAACAGACAACAGAGACGCCTGCACAAAACAAAGATTTTCGTGAGTGTTAACAACCCCTTTAGGCTCGCCAGTGGAGCCCGAGGTAAACAGTATTTTGGCAATGTCGCCGCTTTCGATCTGGCTTATACTTTGTGCCACTTCAGAAGTAACCGGGGTCGTCAGCGCAGTGTTAAAATCACAGGCCTGAAGTGATTTATCCGGCGTACCTTCAACATACAATACCCTGCAATTATCCAACGGAAGTGCAGCCAGTGCAGTAGCATACATATCGATGTTCTGGACAAAAATAACCGCTGGCTGAATTTGTCGGGCTATCGCTTTTAATTTATTAAAATCCTTTGATAACAGCGAGTAATTGGGAGACACCGGCACCACCGGGCAGCGGGCTTTCATTCCGGCCAGGTTGAGTACCGCATGCTCTAGCGTATTGTGTGACAGGATCATGATATTCGATTGCGACGGCACTGTGCTTAGCAACCATTGTGCAATCGCATCGGTTTTAACCTCGGCCTGCGCAAAGCTCATAAACTGCCAGTCTACAACGCCCTGACCATCAGCGCGTCGCTCAGCCATATACTGGCGCGTGGGATACTTCTCCACTGTGCGCTGGAACATCTCGATAATGTTTTTATAGCTGACTTTTGCATCATGCTGGCTTTCTACGATGAGCGAACCGTCCTGATGCTTTGACACACAGACCTGCGGGTCGGCCCATGGATTAGGTTTAAATTGGGGTACATCGGTCATGAGGCTGCCTCTTTTTTTACGCTGCTCTTGTCTAACACTATCTCTGTGCCAGCTTCGAATGGGTTGGCCTGGTTTAGGCTTTGTACAGCAATTTTATGTTCACGCAGGGTCGAAATATCGGCACATGGCGTCTTTATATTGCGGTAATTGTGTTCAAAGTTCAGCCAGTAATACTGACGGAGTCGTGGGTCTTGTCGCGCATCAACATGGACATTCTGGATACTGCCTTCACTGCCGTTACACCAGCTTGCGCCCGCCACACTGGCGACCGGAATGGATGGAAAATTGACATTGACACAGGGTGCTTTGGCCCACGGAATCCGGAACAAGTAACTCACCAGTGCAGCGGTATAGGCCACACTGGTTGGCCAGTGGATTCGATCGGCGTGTTTAAACGCCTGACTAAAACCAAAAGCTGGTACACCAAACTGCGCCGCGACTTTTGCCGCTCCAAGTGTTCCGGAGAAGCCCACCGCATCGCCAACATTGGCGCCACGATTAATGCCGCTCAAAACCAAATCAACCGGTTGCCGGGCAATTTCGCGCATACCTAATAGCACGCAATCAGCCGGGGTCCCATTAACGCTGAACTGTTTATTCCCGTGGGCATTGATTCGCAACGGTGTGTGTAACGATAGTGACTGGGCCTGGCCCGAACTGTCGCGCTCAGGGGCGACCAGATACACGGTATCCGCGAGGGTTTGGGCAATTGACCACAAATGCTGAATCCCCTCAGCATGGACGCCGTCATCATTAGTGATCAGAATGGTCTGGCAGAGCTTTTTACTCATACCTTCATACCTGGCATGTTTAACGAGGCTGTGTTGCCACCATCTACCGGCAGCGCCTGACCGGTGATATAACTGGCGTCATCACTGGCCAGAAACGCGATGGCAGCGGCCACTTCCTCTGGCTGTCCAGCTCTTCTTAATTCACAGCGCTCACCCAGGCGGTGAGACATGCCTTTTTCTTCAGCCAGATCAAAAAATTTCTGTGTCATCCCGGTTTGTACCAACCCCGGGCAAACCGCATTGACACGAATGTTATAGCTCCCCAGGTCGCAGGCTGAAGTTTGCGTGAAATTAATCACCGCAGCTTTTGATGCACTGTAGGCATTTCCTCCCGCGCCAGAGCGTATCCCGGCAACCGATGCCGTATTAACAATCGCACCGCCTTTGCCCAGCTCAATCATGTATTGCGAGACATATTTAGTTAGCAGGACGCTGCCATACACATTCACCGCCATCACTCGCTGCCATTCAGCCAGGTCCTGCTCGTTAGCCGGGTAGCGGGCACATACCACACCGGCGTTATTACACAAAATGTCGATATGACCAAAGGTTTCCGCAGCCAGCTTTACCTGTTCTTTAACAGCCGATTCATCCGCAATATCAATGTTGGCACTGATCGCCCGGGTACGCGGTGACAATGTACTGACCAATTCATTTAACAATGCCTCATTACGGTCCAGTAACACCAGGCCAGCGATACCTTCTTCACAAAAACGCCTGGCGGTTGCAGCACCAATTCCACCAGCGGCACCAGAAATAACAGCGACTTTATGGTTAAAACGTTGCACAGATTCACGACCTCATTTCGACAAGTTAAATTTTAAAAATGGCGGATTGCATCTTGTTAATGATTTGTTTATTCTGCTATACGAAACTGAATACCGCAAGAAAAATGAATGATTAATATTGAAACTATCGAAAGTTTGCAAGATTACGTGGGAAAAACCATCGGAATTAGCCCCTGGAAAAGCATTGATAAAAAGATGATCCAGACTTTTGCCGAAGCAACCTATGACTTACAGGCAATACACCTGGATGCATCCGCAGCGTCGGCTGCGGGATTTAACGCGCCCATCGCCCACGGTTATCTGCTGCTGTCGTTGTTGCCGTATCTGGCACAACAGACTTATCAGGTCAGTGGTGTGACAAGCAAAATCAACTATGGCCTCGACAAGTGCCGCTTTGTCGCGCCGGTTACCGAAGATTCACAAATCAATGCTGAGTTTTACCTGGCAGCCGTAGAACAAGTTAGAAATGGCGTCCGATTAATTATGGATGTCACCGTTAATATTAAAGATGAACCCAAGCCGGCGCTGGTAGCCCGCACCCTGGCTTTACTGACCTACTAGAGGAATTATTATGCACGACATGTTTTCACTGTCCGGAAAAGTTGCCCTGATCACCGGCTCTACTAAGGGGATCGGATTAAGCATAGCCAGAACCATGGCCGAAGCAGGAGCTAAAGTGGTTATTTCAAGCCGCAAGGAAGCCGTTTGCAATGAGGTAGCAGAAAGCCTGACTAAAGAGGGCTTTGACGCCATTTCTATCCCTTGCCATATCGGCGACAAGGTAC